>JBJKPJ010000121.1:0-3111 GCA_046706605.1 Bathyarchaeia archaeon
TTGTCAAGCACTTCAACGGACTACTTAAACCCTCCTCGGGCGCAGTGCAGGTTGATGGGGTGGAAACAACCAAATCTAGCGTCGCCGCATTAGCGCGGAATGTGGGGTTTGTTTTTCAAAACCCAGACCACCAGCTCTTCAGCGAAACTGTTGAAGACGAAATTGCTTTTGCTCTCAAAAACTTCGGTTTTGAACCAAAAATCATAGAAGACAGAGTTACTTGGGCGCTGAATCTGCTTTCCCTGACCCAGTACCGAAAAACCTCGCCCTTTCTTTTGAGCGGTGGAGAACGCAAGCGGGTTGCTTTGGCGTCGGTTTTGGCGTGGGACCCGCAGACCTTGATTTTGGATGAACCAACAATCGGGCAAGACCACGAACAAAAAGAGAAACTGCGCCAATTCATCATGCAACTACAAACCCAAAAGAAAACCGTAGTAACCGTCACGCATGACGTGGAGTTTGTTGCAGAGTGCAACCCGCGAGTGGTGCTGATGAAGGAGGGCAAAATTGTCGCTGACGGCGAAGGCAAAGAAATCCTCACAGACCCCGCACTTTTAGAGCTGTCATCAATTGTACTGCCGCAGATAGCGCAGGTGTTCACTAAACTTGCGCCCCTAGGACTGCCAAAAGACATCATAGATATTTACGAAGCAAAAAACCTCATCCAAAATACCTACAGAAAAAGAGGGAGATTGGATGAGCGTTTTTGACGGCTTAAAATTCAGAAAAGTCTATTCGCCCATCCATAACCTAGACCCGCGAATAAAATTCGTCTACGTTATCGGCATCTTCATCGTGGCGATTGTTTTTAACCAAGTTATTCCGCTTCTGGCGCTGTTCTGTATGCAAGTTCCCTTTGTTTTGTTGGCGCGGGTTCAGAAACAGTGGGCGCGCTCTCTTAGGGGCGCAGCTTTCTTGGCTGTTTTCATCTTCGCTGTAAACATATTAACCGTGTACTTCACTTCAGGATATCAGTTAACAGCGCTTGCCGTAGAGAACTCTGTTGCCATGACCCTGCGGTTCGTGGTTCTTGTTGAATCCTTCTCGGTTTTCTTCTTAACAACCTCACCTGACCACTTGGGTTTAGCATTGGAAGAATCAAGGGTGCCCTACGAATTCGCTTTTGCTTTCACAACCGCCGTGCGCTTTGTTCCCGTTTTGGCTGAGGAAGCTCAGACGATCATGGATGCCCAGAAAGCCCGCGGGCTGGAACTGGAAAAAGGTGGTATCTTCAAGCGCATCCGAAATTACGTTCCCGTCTTAATTCCGCTAATAGTAAGCGCGATTCGCCGAAGCTTGGAGTTGGCAGAGGCAATGGAGTCCCGTGCTTGGGGCGCCACCAAAAAACGCACCAACTTATACAGCCTAAAACTCCACAAGGGCGATTTTGGATTGCTGGCAATTACCGCTGCCATAATCGCTGTGTCGCTTTATATCCACTTTTTTGTGGGTATTCCAACAATAACTTCGCTACTATAACAGTCAATTGCACCTGTTAGCTGAGGTATTGTTTTCAGAAAACGTTATTGCCAACGCAACCTTAAAGGGTGAAGGGAAAAGTGATGGCTGAGCGTACACGTTTTGGACCCGCAGGCGTTCCACCGATGTTTCGGCTTATGGGCGCAACCACTGTCGACGTCCCCAAGCTACTGCATGAAGAGGGCTTGGATGCGTTTGAGTATCAAGCTTCACGGTGGGGGCAGGCGCCGCAGATGAAACAGCAAGACGCCCAAAAACTCGGCGAAGAAGCCAAAAGAAACGACGTAAAACTCAGCATGCACGGCTCCTACTTCATCAATCTGTCAGGCAAAAAAGAAGTGGTGGAAGCCAGCAAACGCCGGTTACTCGCCTGCGCAACTGGCGCAGACTGGATGGGTGCATACGTTGTAGTTTTTCATACGGGGTTTTATGGCAAATTCGAGAAAGACTACGCCTTCAAAGTCTGCACTGATGCTCTAAAAGAAGTCACTTCCGAAATCAAAGCACATGGCTTAAAAGTCAAGCTTGGACCAGAAACAATGGGTAGAAAATTCCAAGTCGGAAACCTTGACGAAATCATAAAAATTAATCAGGAAATCGAGGGCATCCAGCTTGTGGTCGACTGGGCACATCTGCACGCGCTACATCAGGGAACACTGAAAAAAGTTGAGGACTTCCGCGTCATAGCTGAAAAAATCGAGGAAAAACTAGGTACAGAGATTCTGCAGAGTATGCACTGCCATTTCTCGAAAATCGAGTTTTCCAGCCAAGGAGAAAAACGACACCATACCCTTGACGAAAAACGGTTTGGACCAGATTTCCTCAATCTTGCTGAGGTAATTGTGGATTTTGGAATGCACCCCACAGTGATTTGTGAAACGCCAATTTTGGATGTAGATGCACGTAAAATGCAGGCAACCCTAAAAGAAGTCATACAAAACAGGCAGCAACTCTGAGTTTGCCAACTATTGAATTTTATTAGTTGATTATGCAGGAACGATAGAGGGGGCTATTTCTCCACACGAGGGTAGTAGCTATTGGCGGAAAATCAACACTCAGTAGTATGTTGGAAATCAGCGCTTATTTGCTATCTACTTTTTCTTTTGTTTTTTTGCGAACTCTTTTTCGATGGCGACGCGGTGCACGTTGTTGTAGGCGCAGAATGGAATAATCTTTAGGTCAGGTGTGATGTAGTGCACGACGCATCGGCGGACTCGGTTTACGTCGAAGTTGTAGCTATCCATAAACGCCATGCAACCCAGCAGGAAAATCCGCCGCCTGATTTTACCCAGCGACCGATATGACGGCGACAGGTGCATACGCATAATCGAGTTCATCAATGTTAGCATACCCACTTCTTTGGTGACCAGAAACATGTTCATCGAGAGCATGGAGCCCATAAACAGCGAGGAAAGCAGTGAGAATTTGCCCTTGGATTCGGCATTTTCGGCAGTTTTGCGTATACTGTTAAAGAACCGTTCAAAGTTTACGAAACGGTTGATGGGGAACATTTTTCCGCTTTTGGAGACGTAAATCCAGTTTACGATACCACACTGCGGGCTGCAGGAGAACAGCGGCCAGGGCTTTTGCATGAATTTACGCATGATTTTAATCGGCGAAGTCATTACAGAC
>JBJKPJ010000122.1:0-4926 GCA_046706605.1 Bathyarchaeia archaeon
CATACCTAGTTTTACTCCAACAGGTAATTACTCTATCACCATTATTGCATCAACCGACAAGCAGTCAGTAAACGCTTCAGTGTTTCTGTCAGTTTTACCTGTCAACATAACGGTTTCAGGACGAGCAAGCAGTGCTGCCTTAGCAGAACCAGACTTCACAAGTATACAAGAAATAACATTTACTGACATTCAAACAGGCTTAGTGACTTCCTTTAACTTTTCCTTTGCCAAAAATAGCTACAATCCTTTTGGAAATTACTCTGTTACTCTAAAGAATGAACACACTTACAACGTAACCATAAATTACTATATGGGCATGTCACTCAACGCTATTATGTATCCAGCCTCAGACTACATTACCACCTTTAGCGTTAACGCAGCTGCTGGACAAACAGCAATTAACAAAGACTTTCCGGGCTAACCTACTATACTTAAAGCAATGACCTTTTCCCAAGCAAGTGTATCCCCACCCAGATTATTATTTAAACTAACTAACAAAACCTCGAAAGCTTCCGACACAACTAACTTTAAACGAATTCCTTGTGGAAGGAAGGTTTAAATAAAAAGTGGAAATGCTTAGGCAGATTTTTACAATCATAGCAATTCTTGGTTGCCAAAAATGTCTCTTGGTAGTTCGAATATTCGAAGAAAATGAGAAAAAGTGCCTAAAAAGCAAACACGCCCAAGAAATGGATTTAATCAGCAAGAATCAAGTTTGTCAGACTAGAATACCCAACTGTCCGACGAAAACAGGTGTTTGACCCGCTGAAATCGAAACTAATCAATCGCTTAAATTTGGGCTTATTTCGTCGAACAAGCACCGAATACAAACGATTTAAGCCAGTTCCAGAATAAAGAAGGGTGCTAAACACACAAGGAACGGAACAGAGTTGGATAAGAAATATTATAGGAGCATCAGCGAAAAAAGGCTCTATGGTCATTTAATAAACCATATAAAAAGTATTTCTAGCACCTATAATAATAATTTAATTAATAAAGAGGTTAGGAGACAGATTTTTGGAAAATAATACTAAGAATAGTGGAAACCCTGATCCTGCAACCGTTCGATAAATGAGCAAATCTTAATTAGTGAAGACAATTATTGAAATATTGGTGTGACTGCATGAAGAAACAATCGACTTGGCTGGATTCTATTCCGATAAATTCAAAAAAGATGGAATTATCAAGTGATTTATGCAGTGAAGCTATTTATTACACAGATTTAGCAATTCATAATGAGCTTTTTTCCAAGAAAGTAAATATTTTGACATCTAGAACAAATAGATAAAGCATCAAGATACGCGCTAAACAAAATGAATTCTAACGTTCCACTGATAATTGTCAATTTTCTAACCTAATTTAGAATCTTTGAGATTTTATTGGAGCGTACGGGGTACGATAACAAATGGTGAAAAAAGCAGTAGCGCGGCTATCTTAAATAATAAACCTATTTTTCACATACCAATTTAGACTTCGCTAGCCGCTAGTTCTACAGTAAAAAAAAAGAACGGGTTGAGAACGGGCGAAAATTAAACGTTAATTCACCAGCAAAACAGCGTTTGCACCATGAATCAAGGCTATCACGATGAAAGCACTAAAATTAACTTTCTTTACAGTTTTTGCCATGGTGTTACTGTCACTGTGCAATTAACACCATGGTCACATATCAAATAACACCATCAATAACACCATAAAAAAGCAGTTAAGCGGTTATTGCACATTTCACCATACTTATTGCACACTTCTATTGCACACTTTCCCATGCTTTCAAGGCTTTATTGCAAGTTCCAGAACTATCATGGCTGGGAATTGTTCCTTTGCTTGTTGGTTTGTTCGCTGTTGCTTTGGTAGTTAGGCATCTAAAAACCATTGACCAGAGCAAATAGGAGACCGCAAGGTTCTGGTCTTTTTCCTTGCTTCCAAATCTTGAAAAGAATTTAAACTAAACTAAATGAAAACCTTGAGAAAGGAAGGTTTAAATAAAAAGTGGAAATGTTTAGACAAAACTATTTACCAACATAATTCTTAACTACTCAGCTAAAGTAGGAAGACCAACTAATGTAGGAAATTGACGCATAATTATCTTGGGAATTCTTAACATAATTCTTAATTATCTCAAAAAAGTCCGAATCTGAGACCAGCCATAAAAAATATCCTCAGTATATCGTGCCATATCGAGGCACAGTGTAGTTAAAAAAGGAAAGCTGAATGAATTCTTAAGCGGTAACTTCCTGAACGGGTTTATGATTTACCTCGTTGCATAAAGTAAAAATACGCGTTAGATTACAATAAAAAGAGCTTGCGCTGGTTTCGGAAAGCCAAACTTTAATGGCTTTTAAAAACTGTGGAAAAAGCTGTGTTAACCATAAATAAAACAAGCAGCACTAACAACCACCGTGCAGCCCGTTGGTGTAGTGGTCAAGCATATCGGGCTTTGGACCCGACGACGAGAGTTCGAATCTCTCACGGGCTACTGCTGCTTTCTCTTTATGTGGTTGGGGTGTTTATAATTTTCCATAAAACTGTAATATGATGCGACCGCAATTTTTTGTTGCAAATAATTTCGGCACCTGTTTTGGTGTGGTATACATGATTTCTTTCACGAGAAGCAATTTTCACATCCAAAAACCAGAATGCCCTCTTGTGTCCTATATATGACGGAAAACAATGGTTACCGCTGGTTAATCGGGTGCTTCTGTTTTGCTTGCATGGTAAACAGCAGTGGCAAACCAACCAGAGGCAACGCAAGCATCCATAGATCCAAGTTGTGTCCAAGGAACCATGCAAACCACTCGCTCCAAAGAGGGTTGCCTCCCCAGAAAATCCAAGTCAAGTAGTTCCATAAGAAAAACAATCCAAGTGCAACAATGATGGCGGCTACTGATTTTAGTTTTAGTTCCGTAAGTGTTTGGATTTTGCTGGATTTTATCGTAATGGAAGCAGAGTAAATTGCTAATGCAAGAAGCCCAACGGTTGTTACTATGAAGTTGAACATGTTTTCAGGGTGTGTCGTCAAGTAAGACCATCCTGTTTGGTAATATATGGTTACAAACCACATGCTTGTGTTGGTTAACCAAAACACCAAGATGTAGCTTGTGCCAGTTATCAGTGTCCAGTTTATTTGGCGGTTGAGCGGTTTGGATGGGCTAAGCTGATAGGCAAAAATAAGCAGAGCAGCAGGTATCAGTACTGCTTCTACCACGCTGGGAACAGTGTTAAGAAGCCAGGAATTAATCAAAGCTGACATGCCGCCTGTAACCCCCAACGAATCTTGAACATTCAAAACTGCAGTTGTAATAAGACCCAGCCAATACAGTGCTTCAAGAACCAAAACCCAACGCAATATCTTGTAAGTTTTTTGAACCGGCGGCGCCTTATTAAAGTAGTAAATCACAGCGGCAAAGGCAAGTAGGCTGGCTACAAACCGGAAAACAAGCCCCACTCCAGCAGAGATGTCTGTTGCAAAAATGTAGAATGAAAACTGACCATTGATGTTCCACTCACCGATCCATTGAAGGGTCAACATAGCGTGCAATGTGAACAAGAAATAGGCAGCTGCAACTACTAGTAAGCCTATCTTTAAGGACGGCGGTTTTGGCCAGTGCTTTTCACGTAAAGCAAAAGTTAGGTTTCCCGCGATTAGAACTAACAGTGCCGCTCCTAAGATGAACAAGGTTATTTTGAAGGGAGGTTCAGAGTGCAGAACCGTTGTGGAAGGATTCATGAACATACCGCCGAGGTATGCAGCTAAGAACACTCCGACAAAAACGGCACCAACCCCTTCTACAGCCAAAAGCAAGGGTCTTTGTTTTTTCTGGCGAATCCAGTTTGCAGCTGCAACTGCTAATGCCGCCGCTACAAGTCCTGCTGCAGTTATGGTTGCGTAGAACACCGAAGGGGGCAATCCTGAGATATCAGCTGGCCAAATGTTGGTGGCGTTTGTAGTTGTCACCATGGTGTAGTTGGGTTCCTTGGAGTTTGCTGCAACTAAGACGCCAGTTTGGCGGTCCCAAGAATAGCTTGTGTAGTTGTTTGCTCCTAAAACAATGGTCCGCATTGCTCCTGCAACGTAGCTTTGCTCTATTGCCGAGACAGTTATGTTTCCTTGGTTGGCGTCGTAGATTTTGTCGCCTACATTGAGGTTTTTGGGTACAAAGAAGCCGTCTCGAAACACACCCGCAGCGAGGGTCAAGGTTATGTGTTCAGGATATAGTGTGCCATTGTTGAATATGGACAAGATGTCTATACTTATGTTGGTACCTTGCACTCCAGTGACGTTCATGCTGGCTGATTTTATGTCGTGATCGCCTGTTGGGTTTCCCGTGACGTGAACGTTGTATTGTATCCAGTCTCCAGGTTTTACACCAACTGATATGTTGCCCAAAACAGTTGAGGCTGGAACAGCCAAGATGAAAACTGTAAAGATTATTGCTACTAAGACAAACTTGTGCATCTCAATCAATGTTTGTTTGGGTGCTCTATTTTAAAAAGTTATCATTTGCAACCATTAGCCGACTTAGCTAAAAATTTGTTTTTTCGCTCATAGTTAAATCCAAAATTTATGTTTGATTTCTTTTTTGACTCAAAACCCATTGCTCGCCATTACAAAATAAGAATACGCGATTGACCGGGATTAACTTGGTGCCGTCGTGCACAAGCGCTGATCCTTCGGGAACCGCATAAATTGCTCCCGCCTGCTTTGAGAGATTCTTCAATGTTTCCTCTTCTTCTGGGATGTAGTGAGCTTTAAGAGTTATATCCACTAACCCCACACCCGTGACAATTCGGGGCTTTGGGGTGCTCCGCGGTGTAGCGATGCATCTTTGGCAAAGCGCTAATGCCCCTGCGCTTCGACCCACAATTACTCGCGAGAAATTTTTGAATAGGCGGCCCATCCCCGAGTTTTTTAGGCGTTCGATTAGGATG
>JBJKPJ010000123.1:0-1001 GCA_046706605.1 Bathyarchaeia archaeon
GTAATGCATACGGTGCTTTTTTCATAGGATGCTCCTTTTGGGGTAGTCTGGATTAGAGGTGGTAGGTGTTTGTCATAAGCTTATACCACAAGGGCATAAGTTTCGTGCGAGCAGGCACGCTGCTCAACTCAGCTTTATCATACTCTTTTCTGATTACCACTAATCTTCAGGTAGAATGACGGGATTGTAGCCACCCCTTTCACGGGACGCCATAAACCCGTCCATGGGGGCTTGACTGTGCCCATCCAGGGCACAGACACCCGTGAAAAGGGAGGCTACAACCCCTCTTTACGGACTAAGCTGAAACTTAGTGGTAATCACAAAGTTATTTTCACGCCTTTTGCTTTTACAATCCCGAGGAGTCAGAATCCAGAATTCAGAGTCCAGGAGAAAAACCAACAAATTCAGCCATTCTGGCTCCAGGCTCCTTATTCCTGGCTCCGATTACACAAAAGACTCATTGGACAATAACAACGGAATATCAACAAAAAATGTCAATCCGGAAAGTCGAGTTTCTGATTACCACTGAAACTCATCCTGCAGCCCCAACGATTGATGGTACACAACCCAGCTGAGCCGGATTAGAACCTTTAGACAATCTGCTTCTTGAAAAAAACAGACTGCAAGACACCGCCGAGCCGGAAAAGAGGCCGTAGAGCGCACCGGCGATATCCCTCCCAGTGCCGCAAACAAACCGGTTAATGACTTTTTAACAAAAAGCCCCTTCTTGTCAATTGCCTGACAATATATTCATTTTTTGCTGTTTTTTTAAGCTATTTTTTCCATCTCCATACCCGGCAACGCCATATTCCCCTTTTGATTATCTTTTTTCCGATAAGCAGATAACAATCCGTCGGTGTAGAGATCTCCCAACGATTCTCACCAGCTCGATTTAACAAAAAGATAGGGTTTAACCGGTTGCCGCGACAAACCACACTCTGATTGGTACAGCGTTATGCTGACTCCAACCTTCTTGTGTTTTGCATAGAGCAGGCAAAAAA
>JBJKPJ010000124.1:0-1370 GCA_046706605.1 Bathyarchaeia archaeon
TAAATCTAAGTCTCGCAGCACTGCTGATTTTGCTTCGGTGGCTGTGATTAAGGCAGCAACCATACAGCTATCGCTAGGGTCCCCGTCTATGAAGACGATGATGTTTATGGTGCCTACAATTTCCTGCACATCCATTTGCTCGCCACTGGATTCGCCGTGTTGGCATCCTGCGGTGGCGATGACGCTGATTGAGAAGCTGCTGGTTTTTTTTGTAGCTATGCTGTAGTTGGATATTTTGGCGGCTGTAAGCATAGAGAGAAAGTCTTTTGTTAATTCAAGTTTTGCTGCCGATGAAGTGATGAGTTGTAGCGGGTCAAGGTGCAAAGAGAGGTCACTATAGCCTTCCGGCACCCCTACATTGAGGACGGCTTTAACCTGTTTGTGCCCGCCATTATATATTGCGGAGCTAACTGTCTTTAAAGCACTATCACAAAAAACGGCTAGTACGTTTTCCTTAACCAGCAATTTAACGTTCTTGGCAAGGTCAATCTGTTCCAAACCAGACGTTCCCCACGCTACTTCTTTGGGCTGCCAGAATTTATGGTGATGGCTTTAGTTGGACACAAATTAACGCAAATGCCACATTTGGTGCACTGCACAACCGCGATGACTTGGGGTTTTCTGTTTTTGCCTTCCTCTAAAACGCCTTGTGGACAAACACCAATACAGATTTGCCCTGTGCAGGGACCACACTTGGAAAGGTCAATAGTCACAGGAGATTTCTGTTTGTCCATTTTAATCAACAACTAAATAAGCGCCAACCATATATTTGTTGCGAGCGAGACATTGGGCATGAAAATCGGCTTAGTTACCTACAAACCCGAGCACGTTGAGGGCTTTGACATACACGTTTACTACTCTAAATGGGTTGATGGACAAGTTTTCTCGCCCGCCAAAGGAATGCAAAACGATGTTACCGTTTTCTGTGACGCTAAAGCCATCCGAGACGACCCATCTATCGTCTCCGTGTCCACGGCTGGGCCAGCGTTGCGGCGGAACCGAAAATCCAACTTGGCATTTGACTTTGTTTGCCCCACTCACGAAGGCTACAGACAAAAAGTTTACAGTTATTTAGAGGGTGTCTCAAACGAAGATATCCAAGGCGTCACGCTTAACCTCTACCACTTCGCCGACCAAGAATACTGCACCTGCCCCAGATGTACCAAACTCTGGAAAGAGAGCGGCTTAGACTGGACTGCGTGGCGTGCAAAAACCATTACCGATTTTCTAAAAACAGCTAAAACCCACTGCAGAGGAACCTTCGCGGTAGAAATGTTCCCAGACCCAGTGCTTGCCAAAGAACGGTTTGGCATAGACCTTAAAGCCATTGGGGATTTGGTGGATTATTTCCATGTGCCGTTGTCCTCAAG
>JBJKPJ010000125.1:0-4648 GCA_046706605.1 Bathyarchaeia archaeon
ACGATGCCTCGTTTCGTGAATAGTTTTTTGAGGGCTTCTTGCATTTTGGGTAGGGTCAGCGTTTTTGATTACCATGTAAGAGGTATTGTTAATTAAATTTAACGTTATTTCCCGATAACGTTAATGAAAAACTATCGAGCAACCTTCTATCAAATCTATGTAGAGATTGTTTTAATGGCGGAGGTGGGCTTTTTTGAGTAAAATGAGCGATGCCTCTTTTGTCTGGTTAGAATGTTACTGTTGAGTTTGCTTTTAATTGATGTTGGTTGGGTTGACGTCAGTGTTTCTCAACATGGCATGTGTTAGCTCTCAAGGACTACCTATGTTTTTAAGCCAAGAAAATCTTCTGCAAACCTTCTTATCGTGTTACAGTTCCAAGCATTATAAGGCGATGAGAAACAACTGTAAGCCCGTCCTTCTCCTTTGCAGTGATTTAGGTAATGGTTAACAAAATGCACCGCATAATCTTCTGCTTCCTTACGCAATACTTGATGAGTGCGTGGTGCTTTTCTGGAAAGACTATAAATGAATTTGTTATTATCGCCAAACCATAAAGCTTCTACGTTTTCCTCATCTGCTAACATAAGTTTATCGATTTTGGACCACTCGCCCAGTTCAACAACAATATAATTTTCGCCTTTAACACCCAAAACGTCCACTATGTTGCCACCATTGAACCGTTCTTCAATGTCCATTTGGTCAAATTCAACCCCCCAATCATGAAGACGGTGAATTATTTGGTGCAGATTCTGATGGTTTCCCTGTTTAATGTTTTTGTTCTTGAAGCCACCCGTTAAATCTCCTCTTACTGCTCTTTTGAAACCGCATTCAAAATATTCAATATCAACAATTCCGTTGCTTTTAATGGTCGATTTGCAGGTTATAGGTTTGAACTGTATAACCCCTAATTGCCAAGTTTTGTTCTTCAAATTGTTCCTTATCCATTGGAAATAGCATGGAGGGATGTTTCTATGCCAAACCATAACATCGAATATTTTTGAAACTGCTTTCAGAGCGAAGTCTGTGTCTGTGTCATCCATGGTTGTTTTGTTGTAGTCTTTTGCTTTTAGTTTTTGTGACAAATTGGGCATCACTCAACCTTATCAACAAGCAACTTAGCCACTAGCATGGCATCAATCTTCCTTGAAGTGTCCGCAGTGTTTTCTGTTGATTCATCAATACGCTCATAACCATAGGCTCAAACAAAATAGGTTACAAGCCGCACTCCCAGTCATCCCGTTGCCCCGCACCATATCCATAACTGCATCGAAGGCTTGTTTGTCTTCTTCGCTGGGTAAGGGTTCTCGGAAGGGTTTCCATCTGATGATTTCTTCTTCAATCGCCATTCGATATGAAGGAACAGTTTTTCTCATAAACAAACACTCTCCAGAAATACTCAATAGGCGATTTGAATTAAAGCGATTTGCGCTGAAACAACACATTGAGACAGGGGAGTGGACGATGAAAGTGTCCTAACGATTAACAAACGATGTTGACCAAGGAATGAAAGTGGTGTGTATTCTCAATAGTTTATTTGGGGATCGCTTAATTCGCAGTTTACTTAATTTGTGTTTGCGACATATATCTCTCGAAAAGGGTCAGTCGCAGGGCGGGGAAACCACCAAGTCACCACTGTGGATTCATCGCTAAGTCCACTCTCCTATACCCCGCTCTGTGACTATTCGTAGCGATTTTTCCGAGGGAGACCACGCCCAGCGGATTATTGTTTTATATGTGCAAGTTGTCGGGAGAAAACCGTTATTAAATTTATTGATAACACTGCAAGAAGCTCCCTGAAAAAAATTGGCTGACGTTTCGTAAAGTGCTATCAGAGTTTTACGATTTGTGCATGGGGAACGCCTTCGATTTTCAGCACTGCTTCAGGATGCACGAATCCTTCGGCGATGGCTTTTTCTACGCAGCATTTGCCCACTAAATTCACTATTGTGGAGTTGTTGATTAAGCCAACTGCCTCGTCCACGGTGGTTTTTTTGCCGTTGTAGAATTCGTCTTTTATTTTGAAAACAATTTTGCCTTCCCGCAGTGTACGCCCCAAAAGTTCGCAGTCGCAGACCGCCAAGAGCACGTTTTGGCCCATCTTTTTTATGTTTAGGTAGACTTCCAAGTTAGGTCTCTCATAGCTGTTTAATGGATGATTTCGCGCCACATGCGTTGCAGACCAAAAAGGTTAAGCGTTTTTCCTTGACGATTTTGGTGTCAGGTCGTTTACATACTGGGCAAACTACGTAGCCTTCAAGGTACCTTTGCAGTAGCCGTTCAAAACTGTCTCGTTGGAATTTGCCTTGAAAGATGGCGCGGGAATCGTGGAATGTGGCGGCGGTTGCCATTTCGCGAGTTAGGAATTTTAGAATGTGCTGGGGATCGCGGTCTAGGGCGTCGGCGATTTCTTTAAAGTTGGAGATTATGGTGCGCATGCCCACGGTGGTTACATATAATCTGGGTAGTTCTAGGCGTTCTCTTTTTTCGGAAACTTGGGGGAGTTGAGCGCAGGCTCGTTTTAGCAGGTCATCGTAGTTGAAGGTCATGTTTTTGTCTCTCACCCAAAGATGGGGGAAAGCATATATTTAAAATTATAACATTGAAACCTCTGATACTATGGTATTTGAGGGGTTTGTAAAGTAATCAATATTAATTCCGATAGCAAACCTAAATATCAACTTTCAACAAAACTGGACAGAGGCTAACGCGTGTCTGACAAACATAGAACAAGCGAAATAGGAAACATCAACCAGCAAATCGACAAGATAAAAAAACAAATTCAGGAAGCTAATACAAAAATCAAAAAAGACGTGGAACAACGCAACCAACTGCATGAGCAGGCCAAAAAGACCCGTGAAGAAATCAAGCAGATAAAAACTGACCGAGACAACCTAAACGAAAAAGTCAAGGTGCTCAAGGAGCAACGGGACCTTGTACGCGTCAAAATTACGCCGATTATGGATGAAATCAAAACGTTAGATGACAAAATCGCTGAGCTTCGAAAGAAGGTTCCCCGCGTCAATCAACGGGCGCTGCAAGAGGAACTTGACTCTATTGAATGGAAAATCTCGACCACTTCGCTTGATTTGCAAGAAGAGAAGCGGCTTGTTGGAGAAGTCAAAGAACTGGAACTTCAGCTTAGCGGCTTCAAAAAAATTGACGCCAGATACCAAAAAATAAAAGAGCTGCTTTCCCAACGCAAAGCCCTTGATGCGGAAGCCGACGTTTTCCACAAGGAAATGACCGAGTTAGCAAAAAGAAGCCAAGAACTGCATTCTACCATGGTGGAAAAATTTAACGCTATTAAACGCGACCGCGCCGAAGCAGATTTGCTACATCAAGCCTTCATTAAAGCTAAAGAGCAAAACATGCTCTGGTACGCACAGATTAGGCTACTGATGGGTCAATCAACAGGCATCCGAAACGCCCAAAGAGAACAGTACCAAGCGCGACGTGCGGAGGAGGACACAAGACGCAAAGAAGAGGACGCTAACCGCAACCAGGAACAGGAAAAGCGGGCACAAAAAGAGCTGGAAATTAAAGAGAAGATTGGTTCAGTAGCCCCAGAAAAGCTGCAGCGAGGCGAAAAACTCAGCTGGGATGAATTCCAAGTAATGATGGGTGACGTTGAAGAAGACGATTCAGAAACGCAAGCTTAAAGTTAAGTTGGCTATATCTATGAGATAGCGATTCGCTAAGGCTGATAAGGAAACGCAAGGGCAAACGCAAAAGCGTATCCTAATTTTATGTGTCGATAGAGATGGCGATCTGGAAGTAAAAGCAGGAATAAAAACGCCACTGTTAGGAAGAATCGCCAACCTTGACGGCGCTGTGGCCTTAGCGCTAAAAGACCCCGAGGAACCCGACGCTAACGCCATGTTTGAAGCGGTTCGCCTTTATGACCGATTAACCGCTGAAAAACAGGCAGAGGAAGTCTTCGAGGTTGCTACTATTTCAGGCAACGAGTTAGGCAGCGTGGGTGCCGACCGCAAGTTGGTTGCTGAACTTAACAGCTTAACCGACGCGTTTAGTGCCAATGAAGTGATTTTGGTAACTGACGGTTACTCGGATGAGGCTGTTTTGCCGCTGGTTGAATCCCGAGTTCCTGTATCTTCCGTTCGGCGTATCGTCATCAAACATAGTGAATCCATCGAAGAGACCGCCGCAGTTTTCACAAAATACATCCGTTTACTAGTCGATAACCCGCGATATGCTCGTATGGCGCTTGGGTTGCCGGGTATTTTGGTATTGATTTTTGGTGTGCTTTGGGCTATTGACAAGTTTGTCTCCGCCGGCGCAATCTACTACTATGGCATCGCATTTGTGATTGTGCTGGGCGGTTTTCTATTGCTGAAAGGGTTTGGTGTGGATCGGGCAACACGCGAGTTCTACAGGTGGGCACGAGACTATGAGCCACCGTCGCCTGCTATGCAAATCAGCAATTATACTGTTATCGCTGGCATACTTTGTATTGCAGTCAGCGTTTATTTAGGCATAACAAACGTTAACATCAGCGCTGCGCCTTTTCCAAGTGACTTTGCAGGTTGGGTAAGTGTTGCTCCGAAAATTGCCACTTTATTCATTAAAGGCTTTGATACGTTGCTGGTGGTGGGACTTTGCATTATTTTGTTGGGTCGAAGCATACGCC
>JBJKPJ010000126.1:0-6598 GCA_046706605.1 Bathyarchaeia archaeon
AACCAAAACGAAATAAAATATCAAGTCGACGGGGTTTTACACGCGGTTTACTTAGACCAGCTTGCCGTGACGGGGATGCATATGGAGAACATGGCTAACTACAAGACTATCGTGGTTAGCAGAGGAAACGAATATTTCAATTGCACACAGTTTACTACAGTATACAAGGGTTTGGCGTTTGTTAACTTAACTTACACACTGGAAAGCACGGTTCCAGGAGTTTCTTTAGATTGGGTAAATATTGACGTTCAGAGCAAAGGAACCCAAATTCCCTTTAACAACCCAGAGACAATCGGCTTACTTGATGAAGGCGTGAAAGCGTTTGGTCAGTTGATTTTTGCCCAAAACCAGCCAAACGTTACCACTAAAGTGGAAAGTCCACGACTGATAGATTTAGAGTATCAGTTGGGGAGCAAATCTCAGGGAGAAATCCAGATTATGGCAAGTGCCTACTCAGTTACCGATAACCCGAGCTACTACAAGGACCAGGCGACCATAAACAGCTATTTTGATGCGGAAATGGCAAAAAACCTAAACCCCCAAACGCCTGTGAATGTAGATTTCAAAGAGGCGTTTGATTATCAAACAATGCTACAGACATATTCGGTTTCGTACGTTGTTTGCAGAAATCCAGAGTTGGAACCCAAATTCGTCAGAGACCCCACATTTAGCCTTGCATTTATTAACAGCGAGGTTGCAATCTTTAAGGTTGAAGGGTAACCTCCATCAAGACGGATGTGCACAGTCGCCTTGATAAATGCCAAATTAAACGAAAGAAAACTCGAAATTGCTTTCATCGCCATTTTCTCTATGCTTATCTGTGCAACCTTCTACACCGTTATCTCAATGAACGGAGTAGTTTTGGGCAACGACCCCGCGGTCCACCTCGAGAAGGCGCAGATTTTTTTGGATACTGGAAAAATTCCTCTGGTCAATTTGGGCTGGACCCCGCCGCTTTACGAGATTATCCTTGCGATGTTTATTGCATTATCAGGCGCTACCGATATTGGGGCGTTGATTTTTTGGGTAAAGATTTTGGCAGTGGTTTGTGACTGGCTGTTTTTCCTGTCGGTTTACTTGATTGGCAGTAAGTTTTTCAGCCGAAAAGTCGGAGCCGTCGCTGCTGTTTTGTTGTTGTTTAGTTTTCCCATGTTTGAGGCAAACCAATTCGGCGGTTACACAACTGTCTTGGCCTTGGCATTTATGGTATTGGTTTTTCTCTACACGCCGCTAGCGGTGGAGAGGCTTGGGTATCTTGCTGTCACATTTTTTGTGGCGTTTGGGGTGGTCTTATCACATCAACTTGCCACGTTTTTGGCGGTTTTCATCATGCCCCCTGTGCTTTTGTATATGCTCATAAAATCTAAAGGCGCTAATCTCAAAGTGGTCATCGCATTGGTTTTAGGAGGGGGAATAGCGTTTTTCCTCTACTACTTCCAAGCAATGATAGGTTACATCGGTTTAGTTATTGAATATGTGTTTTTCGCCGTCAAAACCTATGCGTACCAAATCCCAGCCGCAAGCCTAAACGCGTTTATAACCAATTTTGGCTTCATACTTCTCTTTGCAGCCACAGGCATTGCCGTGTCTTTTCACCAGTTAAGGAAACAGAAAAAAATGCTCTACTTCGTTACCTTGATACTGGGCTTTGCTGTTCCTCTGTTTTTTGCTGAATCCTATCTTATCGGTTTCTTCATGCCCTTTGGCTGGTTTATTTACTACCTAATTCCTATGATGGCAATTTTTGGCGCAGTCTCCATAGTGTTCTTCTTAGATAAATCCACCGCGTACTACTCAAGCCACAAAGCAGCTTTTAAGAAAAACAAGGCAAAAGTCATCACCATCGCACTAATTGTGCTTCTGTCGCTGATGGTGGTTTATCGTTCAGATATTGTTTATGGGAAAATCATGGAGGCCAGCGTTTACTACTCTACCACCGACATAAAAGCATACGACGCGGGAATTTGGCTTAAAGACAACTATCCAGACAACACCACGGTTGTGGCAACAGAGATTCCTGGCTTTTGGTTCCAAGAGTTTTCAGGGAAAAATGTAACAGCTCAAACCGACCCGACAGTACAAAGAAACGAAATTGCTGAAGCAGTCCTGAGCTTATCCTACGAAGTGCAGAATCCAGAAACGTTGGTGAGGGCTTATGGAGCTAAAGGAGCCATCTACGAAGAAGCCTACATCTCAATAGACGACGTCTGGAACAGGGTTGCGTTTAGTTCAGGAAGCGGCGACTTCCTCTCTTACACCGCCAATGGCACATACTATCATTTGGAGCTAAATCAACTAAGCAAACAAATAATCTTCGATGACCAAGGCACACCCAAAAAAATAGAGTTCATATTCTCCAACGGCGATGTTGCTGTTACAAAAACATTGATTTTCCAAAATGACAGCTACTCCATCAATGTACAGTGGGGTTTAACACCTCTGAAAAGTCCGATCGTCAACGCATCGCTTTATTTAAGCACATTTTTTGACCTCAAATACGACTTTGATCAGGTTCAAATTCCCCAGTTGCTGGATTGGGTTAACCCGTGGGATGCACCAGCCCAAATCCGAAACATCAACATAGACGAGGCCCACCCCGAAAACAACTGGGCGGTAGCAAACTTTACCAGCGCAAACCTCCAAGACCACTACATCGGTTTGTATGACAGCAAAAACGAGCTGGCTTTTGCTTTTGAATTTAACGATTTACCTACGTGGGGAAACATCGGAGCTCTAGCAAGTCGGCAAATTGATGCAGTGCGGTTCCAGTATGACTTCAGCAGTGTAAACGTGAACCAAACAGCTTCATGCAACTACCAGTATCTAGCTATGTCGAAAAATAATTATCCAACGCTGGAACCCTCAAAAATCCAAGGTTTGTTCACCTACAAACCAGCATCATTCACCCTGCAAACTAGGGATTTTAGCGATTACATCAAGCAAAACAACATTGGCTTTATCGTATACGATCGAAATGAACTGGACATCCAAATGATACACAGCAAAATCCTTCAACTTATTTTCTCCAATGACCGATATGTCATCTTCAAAATCATAGCTAACAATTCCAGTAGTGTTACGTGATTTTCTTTAGTTTTGACTTGAAAACTGTTAGCTTGGGTGCGAAACCTTAATTTTTATCAATGTTCTCCATCAGCTCCGATGGAACAATGCTGAACAGCAACGAACCGAAAATGCTTAAAAGCGGAAGGACCCTGACGTTGCAGTGGGTTTAGGCAAAATTCGTGTTTCTGGAGAATTACAGTATCTTAGGAAATGGATTCCAATTGCAATTTTAATCGGGATAGTAAGCGGCTTTGGTGCAGTTATATTTGATCAAGCGATCAATTTCTTCAACAATATCCTGCTTGTCCACATCGCAAACTTTCATGCCCCCACAGCGGCAGGTGAAGGCGGTATTCTGCCCTCATTTGTTTTTAATCCTTATATTATTCCAGTCATCACAACTGTAGGCGGACTCATAAGTGGCATATTAGTTTTCGGTCTGGCACCTGAAGCTGAAGGTCATGGAACTGACGCTGCAATAGATGCTTTCCATAATAAAAAAGGCGAGATCCGTTCAAGGGCTCCAATAGTCAAACTTGTAGCGTCAGCGATAACTATCGGTTCAGGAGGCAGCGCAGGGAGAGAAGGTCCTACCGCACAAATAGGCGCAGGCTTTGGTTCGTTTATTGGCAAAAGACTGCACTTGAACCTCCACGACCGGAGGATTGCACTAGCAGTCGGTATCGGCGCAGGCATAGGTTCAATATTTAAAGCACCCTTTGGAGGCGCTATATTAGCAGCAGAAATCCTCTACATGGGCGATTTTGAAGTAGACGCCCTGTTTCCCGCATTCATAGCATCAACAATCAGTTACAGCATTTTTGGATTCTTTACGGGCTGGACCCCAATTTTTGGCAATGTAGATTTGGGTGCCTTCCAAGACCCCATAAACTTGCCTTTCTATGCAATTTTGGGTTTAGCCTGTGGTTTAGTAGGCATTATGTACGTTGCTTGTTTCTACGGAATCAAAGACCAGTTTACACGCCTCAAAATACCAAACTTCCTTAAACCTGCCATAGGCGGCCTAATTGTTGGAATTATTGGCGTTTTCTTTCCTCAAATTCTGGGAGTGGGATACGGCTGGCTACAACTAGTGATAAACGGGAACTTTGCGCTTTTACCTATACTAATTCTTCCAGTAATAATTGTATTAAAAATCGTTGCCACATCTTTGACCATAGGCTCAGGTGGAAGCGGCGGAGTTTATGGACCTGCCTTGATTATTGGCGGAATGCTTGGCGCAATCGTTTGGGCTATCCTCAGCTATTTAATGCCCAGCTTCTCACCAACCGTAGCCGTGTTTGCCATAGTTGGCATGATGGCATTTTTCGGTGGGGTAGGTAAAGTCCCTGTAGCAGTCATTCTTATGGCAAGTGAAATGACAGGCTCATACACGCTGCTTGTGCCTTCAATGATTGCCACCGCAATCGCTTACGTAATAACAGGAAAATACACATTATACAAAAGCCAACTACCATCTAGAGCTGAATCTCCAGCACACCGCGGCGAATACTCTATTCCCCTTCTTGAAAAGCTATTTGTAAAAGATGCCATGAGCAACTTTGTGGTTGTCGCAAAACCAGAAATGCGGGTCTTTGAAGCCGCCGAAATCATGAAGAAACACGCAATCCGCGGTTTACCAGTTACAGATCATCAAGAAAAACTGGTAGGCATAATAACAGTATCAGATGTTCTTCAGACTCACCCTGATGAAAGAGCCAAAAGACCGGTTGGTGAAGTAATGATGAAAGATGTCGTGGTAACTTACACTACGGAGAGTTTGGCAAGGGTTTTGGAGAAAATGTCAGGCAACCAAATCGGGCGACTACCAGTAGTAGATAAAGCAAACTCAAAGCACATAATTGGCATCGTGACAAGAGAAGATGTCTGGCGCGTGTACCGAATAGAAACTCACTCGCTGCTGGAAGAAGAAACCGCTCAACCACCAAACCAATAATCCATTTCTGGGCGACAAGACGCAAACTATTCTTGGATTATTTCATAGGAAGTGCTGATTTTGGCGGTCTTTTTTAGCATAGCACCAACCGAGCAGTATTTGTCTATGGAAAGCTGAATTGCCCGCGCAACAGCTTCTTTAGCTACATTCTTACCTCTAATGGTGTATTTGATGCTGATTTTGGTGTAAACTTGAGGAAACTCATCCTGTCGCTCCCCCTCCACTTCAACCCCATAGCCAGTAAGGCTTTGCCGCTTTTTCTTAAGCACGCTGACCACATCGTAGCTTGTGCATCCAGCTAAACACGCCAAAAGCGTCTCCATGGGTGAGGGCGCGGTTTCTTCGCCGCCATACTTTTTGGGCGCATCAAAATTCACGGTGAGCCCAGCGGGGTTTTTGGCTTCAAAACGAAAGTTGCCCTTCCAAGTAAGCGACATTTCTTTTTTGTTAACGGTTGACATATAGTTTATTCTGAAAGCGTCAGAGAAAAGGGTTTAGTTGACTTCGCCTTTTTCCTTTTAAACACAAGAACAAAGAGCAAAACAGCCACAACCAAAACCACTGCGGAGCTCACAGCAATTGTCAACAAGTTATCGGTTGGGTTTTGAGCCGAAGGCTTTGTTGTGGGATTACTTGTCGAGGAGGCATATGGTGGAGGTAGAGTGGCTTGACCAAAGGCGTATATTTTGTTGTCGTCTGAGCCGATGTAGATTGCGCCGTTGGCAAATGACGGCGAGGATTCCACTTCAGAGCCAGTTTGGTAACTCCAAATCTTATCGCCCGTTGAGGCATTTAAAGCATAGATGCGACCGTCTTCTGAACCAAAGTACACAGTGCTGCCAACAACGGTTGGGCTAGTGTTTATGCCATCGCCAGTCTGGTAATCCCACACTTTTTTGCCTGTTGCGGCGTTTAATGCATACATTTTGCCGTCATCGGAACCAACATACACAAAGCCGTTGGCAACTGCGGGAGTGGATTCAACCCAATCGCCTGTGGTATAATTCCATATTTTTGTACCTGTTTGGCTGTTAAGTGCGTAAACGTTGTGGTCGTTTGAGCCAAAATAGAGAACGTCGTTAACGACAACAGGGGAAGAGTATACTGAGTCAGGGGTGATGTAGGTCCAGATTTTGTTTCCTGTTTTGGCGTCGAGAGCGTAGACGTTGTAGTAGGAGGTGACGTAGACTACGCTGTTAACGATTGCTGGCGCAGACCATATGTAGTCTTGAGTGTTGTAGCTCCAAAGTTTAGTGCCAATGTCTGCGTTTAAGGCATAAACGTAGCCGTCATTGGAGCCAAAATAAACCACGCCATCAGCCACCGTGGGGCAGGAGTACACATCTTTGCCAGTCTGAAAACTCCACACTTTTTCGCCAGTTTGCGCATTTACACAGTAGACGTTGCCGTCGTCGGAGCCAAAATAGACTTTGCCGCCCGCATACGTGGGGGAGCATTCTATGGAGTTTTGGGTTTGGTAGCTCCAGATTTTGGCGCCGGTTTGGGCGTTTAAGGCGTAGAGGTTATGGTCATGGGAACCCACATAGACCACTCCGTCAACTACCGCGGGGGAAC
>JBJKPJ010000127.1:0-1669 GCA_046706605.1 Bathyarchaeia archaeon
GGCTCTGACGATGGATGATTTCCGTAGAATACTTGAGGAGCGCAAACCATCGGTTTCCTTGGATATGCTAAGCCAATACAACCGTTGGTTTGAAGCATTCAAAGCACTATAGGAGGGCAAAATACAAGTTAACGCTGGGTTGCATGGAAAGGTTTGGAGAACCAAATAATTTTTAGCACGCTCTCCCTTCTCCCCTCAAACTCTCTCCAAACTCCACACAGCAACCCAGCAAAAACAGTTGCCTTATGTGGTGTGATTTTTCGGGTCCTGTTTTTGACTGTTTTTCACAATAGTGACCCCTTGGTAGACTCCCTATAGTTTCTTCATAAGAGTTCTAATGGGATTTCAAATATGCTGGTGCATTTTGTACATTGGTTAGCATTTTATGGTTGGTTGATGGGTTCTTGCTCTTGTTTGGTTGGCACGTTTTGGTTTTGTATGTCGGATTTGTTGGTTGCGAGCTGCTTTCTAATCATAAGGTAGAGCGCTACAAACAGGGCTGCGGCGGCTATGGCTGCGGTTGCTCCGATGATTAGCCATGCTTGCCATGCTGGCAGAAAAGTTTCCAAATAGCGCAAAGAGCCGATGAGTATGAACAGTGCTGCTGCCCCCGCTAAGGAAATTGCCAGTGCCAACAAGACAGCGCCTGCGATAGAGAGTATGAGAATTTTTTTTAGGCGTAATTTTAAGTTGGTTTCTTGCTTGGCAAGGTATTCTTTTAGGGCTGCCTTTAACTCTTCAAAAAATGACGCGATTATTTCTTTGACTGATGTCCAAACCATGCTGTATCCCTCCAAAAAGCAACGGCGGGATTCACTGTCAGGTTGGTGCAGGGCTTATTTATAGGTGTCTAACGCTAACCGCTCTACATAGCTAAAAGGCAAGCTGCAGGTTATTGGGGATTTTTCATTTCTTCACGGAAAGTTTCTTCCAGCATCTTCTTGTTTATGTCTAGCTCCTCGGCTAGACGTTTAACCTGTTTAACGTAAGTTCGGAAAAGGCTCTGGAGGATTTCTGCTTTCTCTTCTGGGGTGAGTTCTTTTTCTTCTGCCATCAATAGCGCAAACCATTTGCCTATGTCGGTGAGTTGATAGGCTTTTATCCAGATGATTCTGCCTTCTTTGTCGTTTTTTTCCATGGATTCGTTTAGTACGTCGAGTTGGGTGAGGGTTTTGAGGTTTTCTATGATGGTTTTATTGCTATAGTTGAGGCGTTTAACGAGGTCTTTTTGGTAGATATTTTTTGCGATGCCTTGCTTTAATGAGAAGCGCAGGATGTCGACGCCTGCTTTGCTGCCGAAGATGGCGGAAAGTATTCGGTCTTTTTTTTCTGTTGGTGGAAGGAAAACTACATAAGGATGTAATTTTTCAGTCATAACCTGCACTTCTAGTACACTATCAGCTACTTTTACATTTAAAAATATCTCCACAACATCCAAATAAACTCAGGCTTCCTAAGCTCGGATACTCGCAATTTTGGCTCAATTTTGAAAAAATGTTTTATACAACAAACCCAATTGTTCTGATAATACCAGAGGACAGAACTTCATGAAGAAAACGCTGTACGCAGTATTGGCTATATTACCCGTTGCTGCATTAAAGATAACTTTAATTCCATAAGGTTTACCACAAACTGCCAACGTAAAACTAAACGATTACAGCTACTACAT
>JBJKPJ010000128.1:0-1133 GCA_046706605.1 Bathyarchaeia archaeon
GAATTCGGTCGGGGTACTCGCCAAACTCAACGTCAATGGTGAAGGCAAGTAAGAATATGAGGGCGGAGTCGATTAGCCATGAGGTGTCAAACCAAAACATGGTTTCATCAGCCTAATTTTTCAGTGCCCACCGCAATGCGTCAATCAGTCGCAGGTTTTCTTTGTGGGTTTTCACTGCAATGCGCACGTTGTATTTGTCTAAGCCTCTAAAACTGGTGCAATCGCGGATTAAGATACCTTTTTGGAGCAGTTTGTTTTTAAGCTGCTCAGCGGTTTGCCCTGACTTTTTGATGTTTATGAAGTAAAAGTTTGCGTCTGGCTCCTCAAACTCAAAAGACTTGAATTTTGCCAGTTCCACAGATAGGTAGGTTTTTTCTTTTTTGATAAGTTCCCGCGTCACTTTTAGGTGAGCTTCGTCTTTTAGGGCGGCAGCAGCAGAGGCTTGGGCGATGCAGTTTATGTTCCAAGGGATTTTTGCACAGGCAATCGGCTTTATGATATCGGGATCTGCTATGCCGTAGCCCACGCGGAGACCCGTTAACCCGTAGATCTTGGTGAAAGAACGCAGCACAAACAGGTTGGAATACTTGCCGATACTGCCGATAAGTGTGAGGTTCTTTTCGCTGTCCACAAACTCCAAAAAATCCTCATCAAGAAAAACCAACGTGTCCCCATCCAACGCCGTTTCCACGATGGCTATCAGGGTTTTTATGGGGATGAGTTTGCTGGTGGGGTTGTTGGGGTTGCAGAGAAAAACGATTTTGGCACCTGCAATTTCCCGCAGAAACGCTGCCTCGTCAAGCTGGCAGGTTTTGGTTAGTTTAACAAATTTTGTGCTTTCGCCCGTTTTAGCTACGGCGCCTTCGTATTCCCCAAATGTTGGGGCGGGCATGACAGCAAATTCACCTGATTTTAGGAAAGCCTCAGCGAAGAGGTACATGAGTTCGGTGGAGCCGTTTCCAATAATGATGTTTTGGGGCGTGATGCCGTAGTGGCTGGCGATTACCTGCCGCAACTTTGTCGAGTTGCTGTCGGGATAGGCGGGGATTTGTTTGAAAGCCGCTCTTGCGGCGGCAAGCGCCTTTTTGGATGGACCGAGGGGGTTTACGCTAGAGCTAAAATCACAGATTTCC
>JBJKPJ010000129.1:0-7955 GCA_046706605.1 Bathyarchaeia archaeon
CTTCAGAAGGGGATTCGAGTTCCAGCAGAATTTTTTCTGCCAACTCCCGCATGGCGTCAGCTTTGACCATGATGATTCCCCGTCGGTTTTTGCCTGTCATGACTAGGAGCAGATCTCCTGATTTTATGTTGAATTCTTTACGGGCTTGGGCAGGGATGACTACTTGTCCTCTCTCGCCAACTTTTACAGTTCCATATAGCTGGGGGCTCTGTTTTCTTTCAACCATGCTAAACCATCCTGTATTTCATATTAGTATGAAAAGTGTATTTACGGTTTTCCCCAAATATACCCAAATTCTTTGCAGAAGTAGCAAACTGTACCCGAACGCATCAACTCTTTTTTGGTTTTGAGAGGCGGTGAACTAGCTTTTGCTATCCCAATAGATAAGCTGAAGGCTTGCAACTGGCAAGGTAAAGTTGCATCTATTTTGTGGTTGTGGTCATATGGGCGTTGGTTGCTCACCCGGAAGGAGTGCACTTTATATTTCATTAAACATTGCTGGTAAGCAATAATTAATGGGAAAATCGGGTGTGATACCTCGAGTTTATCTAAAGAAAACCGGCAGTTGTTGCTAATTTGCCTAATCTTCCTTTCAGCTTTTTTAGTTATTTTATTTTTCAGAGGCAGTTTTTCCCAACTTGATGCGCACATAAATCTTTGGATGCCTTCTATTCAATCAAGCAATTTCACTGGTATAGCCCTTGTAATTTCTGGTGTGTTTGACACTTACAGCTTGTTGGTCATCAGCGTAATAGCGGCAGCTTTTCTTTTCTTTAAAAATCACAAAGAAGAAAGCGTACTACTACTTGTAACAATGGGTGGAATTGCGCTCCTTATCGAAACCCTAAAAATTCTTGTTCATTCGCCAAGACCCCTAAACGCGTTAATATTTGATCCAAGCTTTTCTTTTCCCAGCGGTCATACCGCAGGAACAACAGTTTTTTGTGGTCTACTTTTATATTTTGTATGGCAACACTGGCGGGCCAGCAAGCCACGGCAATTAATCACAGTTTCAGTGATTACAATAGCTTCAGTTGTGGGCTTTGACAGAATATATCTTAACGTTCACTGGTTTAGCGATGTTTTAGGAGGCTACACGCTTGGCATCTTCTGGGTGGCTTTTTCTATTTTGGTCTTTGAACTCATTAGAAAAAACGGGGCATTTCACTCAAAAAATTTCAACGCATTTTCGAAAACCCTTCTCTGCCTAAGCATAATTGCTGGCTTTGGCGTAATTTTCACTCAATTCCTCCCTTATCAAACCATCATCAAGGATTTAACAAGCTTTTATATTGGGTGTCGCTTCCCGCTTTTTCCTTAAGTAGTAGTATCTCATGTTTTTTGGTTCCCTTGGTTGCCTAATCTCTGCAATATCTTAAGTGCGTAATACGTGTCCATAAACGTCGATATGCCAAGGTCTGAGCGGGCAAACCCGCCATTGCCATTTTGGCAGCTCAAAACCCAACTCCTTGTTTGGGAGGGGTAGCGACATTTTTCGCCAAGCAATGCAAGCGTCATTACTCCAAAATAGGTGTACTCCATGTATGGCGTGAAATTCATCGGGATAGCCGTGAAGCCCCCGTAGGCTTTTTCGCATTCTCTAGCAAACCGTACGGCATGGTTTAGGCGTTTAGGGTTCTCTTTAACCAGAAGCAGGCAAGCAACTGCATAGTACGTCGCGTCAAGGCTGGAGTGACCATGGGCTCCAAAGCCACCGTCGGTGTTTTTGAACTTAACCAGCCATTTGGCAACTTCTGCTTTGTCGGCACCAATTTTTAGGGTGTTTGCAAGTTCCAGCGCCATAAAAGTGGTCTTAAACTCGGAAACATCTGAGAAGGCTTTGTTTGAGCCAAAATATTTTCTGGAGTTAAGCAGCATGTTGATGTCTTTTTTCAGTTCCGAGTTGATGCCGCGGCCGAGAAGTAATTTGGCTCTAGTTGCATAGTAAATTGAGTATATGTTATCTAGACGGTTTTCATCAAGAAACTGCAGAGTTTTTCCGGGGTTCGGTGGGTTTGTGTTAAGTTGGTTTAGGATTGCTAAGCCATAGTATGTGTCTTGGATGCTTGATTCAAGCGACCCTTGAGCAAAAGTGTAGCCTCCGTCATCGTTTTGTCGATTAAAAATATAATTTGTGATTTTAGATTTTAATTGGGAATTGCTAAGCCTTGCTTCAACCAACGCTGACATCACCTTGTTTGGTAGAAGCTATCAGCCCTACAAATCTTGCAAGACAGTTAAAGGCGAGCCTCATCGCCCTAATCAAAAATGCATAATTTGAGATATAAGGATTTTTAGGCTTAATTATGCGGGTTTTTGACGAAATTTTAGGATTCTTACTTCCTGTAAAATGCTATTAAGGATTTCTTCGTCGCTCATTACCCCCTCCGGAGCTTGGATAACCTTTTTCAGCGGAAGTGGAACTCGATCCATACGATAAGCCGTACCCTCAACCTCAATACCCACAATTGCAGACGGCAAAACTACATCTGCAATTAGCGACGATGCGTTCAAATGAGGATCAATAATTATTAGAGGAACCTTTGCGAGTTGTCTCACCACCTCTTTGGGAAACCCTGCTACGGGGTCTGAGGCGATCGCTAAAAATGCGTCAGCTTCGCCACGGTTGAGAATATCAACAACTGTTGTTTCTCCGGGGTTATACCTTGGAAATCCGAGTGAAAAGTCAACACCAAAGGGAAAACCCGTTTGCCATGTCAATACGATATTTGAACCAGCAACGTTGAAATGTCCTCTCATAGGCATCATTGAGAATTTTGTATAGGCATTTAAGTCACGAACAAGCTGGATAAGAACTTCGATGTTACGCGATTTGCCCATGCTTTGAGATAAACCCATGCCGAAAAATACGACTCCGTATTCGCAGTCAACCAGCAAATTGGCAACTTCTCTTAGACGATCTACAGGAATACCTGCGACTTCTTCAACGTCAAGCTCGCCGTCGCCCACCAGCACCCGAAGCGCCTGAATGATTTCAAAGTCCCGGTTAGGTGCAATCTGAAGAAAAACATCAGCTAAAGTTGCAGTTGAGGTTTCACGAACATCTACAACTATTAGTTTCCGAGCCTTCTTGGCTTGCCTATAGCGCTCACTCGTTGTTGATCTCAATCTACTACGCTCAAATCTACCCTCGGCAAAGCTAGTGTATCGTTGCATGTGTCTTGGATGAGAACTCACAGGGTCACAACCCCAATAAATTATAAGGTCAGCACGATGGCGAACTTGCCCCAGCGTACCTGAAGGGAAGCCATTTTCCTGCATGCCTAAAGTGGCGGACCCATGACAGACTGTTGACGTATTGTCAAAAACGCCGCCTACTTCCTCAGCTAATTCAACGCCAACGCGCTGAGCTTCGACACTTGTACTGCTCCAACCATAAAGAACAGGATAATTTGCCTTAGCCAGAATTTCAGCCGCTCTAAGTAGACCCTCATGCATTGAAGCCTCAACCAACTTGCCGTCTTTTCTCACCAGTGTCTTCTGAACCCTGTGCTCATTATTGAAATTGAAGAATTTTGCTTTGCTTAGTACACAACCGTTTTTGTTTTTGACAATCTTCCCATTCTCAATAGTTATCTCAAGGTCATCGCATACGCATCCGCAATAAGGGCAAACAACAGAAGTGATTGTTGGCATTTTTATCGACCACACAAATTAAAGTCATCGCTCTGACAATAGTCATTATTTATTGACAGATAAATAACTATGCTAAAAACTCAAAATTCGAATTTAACCTAGTTTTGGGTTAGCGGAAGACTATAGCGGCTAATATCTGTTTTTTTGGTAGTGTTGTGTCCTATTGTGTAGTACGTTTGTCCTAAAGTGTAGAAATATTGTTTCTTTTGGCAAGCTGTTGGGTGTTAGGAGATGAAATGTTTGAAACACAAGAACACATATTGTTTGATGGCTGTTTTCATAAGTCTTTTTTTGCTTTCTCCATTTATGTACACTGCCCTGGCTCAGTCAACTACCTTATCGTCGTCTATGGGAGTTTGGGAGCCGCCCAAAAGCTTTGTTGATCCCGTAACGCTAAAGATTCAGGAATTCCGCTCGCAGGGGTTGACTGATGACCAAATCACAGCAGACCTCGCTGAGCTGGGCATGGGCTGGTTCCCCAAAACAGGTGCAACCTGGATTGGTAGGGCATTAACTGCTGAGGAAATGGCTAATATGCCCGATACAAAGCCAACAGCACCACCATCACAAAATACCCCCAGCTCTGACGGAGTTACATCTGCTCTTCAAGCTGGTCGAACCTCATGCATGCGAACTGATGCTTCTTCGTGGACGGGTGTCTCAGCTGAAGTGGTCTCAGGCTCAATGAGTGTGGCTTCAGGACAAACCAACTACCATTATCTTTGCGTGCAACTGGGCGATTTAGATGACGCAACCAGCTGGGCAGAAATTGTGTTAACTCACAACTATGGCGAATCATATCAATGGAGCACTTATGACCCTGATGAGGGTGAATGGGACTTTTACATGGATAAGAATACTGCTACAACAGCAACCGACACTTACACTATTATGCTGGATGGAACACAAGATGCCCTAGGTTGGAAATACGATGTTTGGATTAATTATCAGTGGGTAAGAAGCGGTCACCTCCCAAGCCTATTTGTTCAGGGCGGGTTCCAAAAGGAAGTCTACAGCAACACCGGCACCTTCACAAACGATGGCTCACACGCGGTTTTTGATCGTAATTGGCTCCACAACGCGCAGGGATGGTCCTACTGGACAAACTCAATCAACACCTGGTGGTCGACAGCTAACCCCGTTCAACAAACACACACCATGGACACATTCAGCTACCGATGGGAAACCTGGGTACAAAACTAACCATTAAAAGCAGTTGGCTATATCCCCCGTATTTTTTTAATTTATATCTGCCGAGTTACGGAGTGGTGAGTGCATAGTCAAGGCCAATATTAGCAAAGTGGGGGCTGCCATATATTGGTAAGGCGTCTAAATATCGTTAATTATCGATATATCGCTAATTACTCATAAGAATAACACTACCGAGGGAATCAGGAACGATTGTGAAAAATAGAGGAACCACTTTGCAAACACCTAATCCGAGCCCTATTAATTGACAACTTTTTTCAATAACGTCAAAAGAAAAAGTAAAAAACCACGAGAAACTTCTCTGAGAACCACATCAGGAAAGTCTTAACCATATTAGGAATTGGCATCCAAGAGATATCAAAAGTATTAAAGGAAATAACATAATAGGATTTTTGTAAATAGTTGTTGGATGGCGGGCGGGAAGGGATTTGAACCCTTGACCCTCAGCTTAGAAGGCTGATGCTCTATCCGTACTGAGCTACTCGCCCAAACTGATTCGGAATAAAAAATAGCCTGTCATGTTTTAAGGTTTCCTGTGTCTTTTAAACGATAAAGTGAACTCTAAGAGAGGTAGGTCGCTATTGGCGTTTTGGCAGCCATTAAATGTTGAAAATTGCTAACCTTTCAGTTGCTCTCCTTTTAGGTAAGTGCCCGCTGCCCCAGAGATTTTGACGTTTACGGCTTTACCTATCAAGTTGTCTGCATTTTCGATAACGATAGGTTTGTAAGCAAAGTTTCGCCCAACCCATGAGCCCTCAAGTTTTCCTTTCTCGTCCACCAAGACAGTGCCGCTCCAGCCCACCCAACGCTGGTTCTGTCTGGCAGAAAGCTTTTTGGCAAGTTCGGATGCGAGGGTGCTTCGGTGTTTGGTTTCTTCTTTTTCCACCAAGCCCTCCGTCATGTTCCACGCTGGGGTTTTTGGCCGGGCAAAAAACTTGGAAACATTCACCACATCAGGCTGAATTTCTTCCAGCAATTTCAAAGTGTTTTGGAAAGACTCCGTGGTCTCACCTGGAAAACCCACAATTACGTCAGTGGCAAGAGTTAATCGGGGGAATTTTGCCCTAAACGTCTTCACGATGGATTTGAATTCTTCCGTAGTGTAAAATCGACGCATGGCTCGCAGGATTTCGTCGTCACCGCTCTGAATGGGCAGATGTAGGAACTTAAAAATCTTAGCCGAACCAAAAACATCAACAAGCTGGGGTAAAATATCCAAGACCAGGTTTGGCGTCATCATACCCACCCTGACCCGGAAATTACCCTCTAATGCGCTCACCGCATGGAGCAGTTCGGCTAGGTTGGTGTCTATATCTCTTCCATAGCTCGCTGTATCCTGGGAGGTAAGCCAAAATTCCCTGGCGCCGGCAACATAATCGGTTTGTATGCGGCTTGTGATTTCTTTTCGAATGTAGCTTTGAAGGTGCCCACGAGCGTGCACTACACAGCAATATGCACAGCTACCGAGGCAACCGTAGTTTATGGGCACGATACTCACAACGAGGTTTGATGTTTTTCGTGGAAGGCTCAAAAGCGGCTTTTTCTGCGTTTCAAGTTCCACTACTTTTTCGCCCATCAAAACCCGCTGCACCACGGTGACAATTTTGTTACCAAGTGCTGGTCCAACTGCGCCGTCAAACCGCACTTCGCGGGTTAGGCGTTGAAAGCTTATTTTTGGTAGGCATCCAGTTATGAGGATTTTTTTATTTTTGGGGGCGTGTTTGGCTTGGTTGATTATGCGGTTTTCGGTGGGTCCTTTCACGGCGCAGGTGTTGTAAATTATTAAGTCAGCTTGCGTTTGGGAGTCGGTTATTTGGTACCCTGCTTTGGCTAGGCAACCTGCTAGTACTTCTCCATCGGCGATGTTGGAGGAGCAGCCGAAGTTTTTGATTAGTATCTTGCTTACCATGACTTACTCTTGCAGTTAGTTGCTGTATCAACGCATAAAAACATAAAGGTTCCTTGCCTTGAATTAACATTTAGGTGCAATGATCCTGTTTTAACCTTTATAAGTAGTGGAACGAACATGTTATAAGCATATTTGCCACATGATATATAGAAGTATAACCAACCAAAACCGTTTTAGTTAATTATCCCACCCCTAAAGGGAGAAGCCACAATGAAACTAATCACTCTATATTTACCTGAAACATACATAAAAGCTTTAGACCAACTGGTTGACGAGCGGTTCTACCCAAACCGCGCTGAAGCCATCCGGGTCGCAATCAGAGACCTAATAAGCGCAGAAGTTTGGAGGCGAAAAGGCGTTGACTAAACCCCTCCATGAAGACGCCCTAAAATGCCCAATAGAAGTTGAGGGCATCAAGGTCGAGGTTGCCCCAAAAATCATCGACAACGCAATGGTTATTGGTTCACCCCACATAACACCTAAACCACAAAGCAAAATAAAGCCCCGAATAGCTAAAGCAAAAATGTCCCCCAAAAAAAGCCACATAGAAAAAGTCACAAGCCACCTCTATGACCTAGAAGATAACTGTGGACCAGAAAAAAGCCTCAACATCGATTTTGGCTTATACCAAATGGAAAACTACTAACCTCTTTACCTTTTTTAGGAAAGCTATTATTTTTCGTCTTACTGCTTGTTTAGATATGAACAGTATTCTTGTACAAATCCGTTTGGATTTGAAGGCGGCAACCGATGAGAAAACGCAACAAAGTTTCCAACGTTTCTTCAAAGAGCAAGTAAAATTCTACGGCGTAAAAACAGAGGTTGTGGGTAAAATTGCCAAAAGACACTGGAATCAGGTAAAAACACTAGACAAGCAGGCTATCTTTTCGTTGTGCGAGCAACTTTACCAGTCTGATTACACCGAAGAAGCTTTCATAGTTGCATTTTGGCTACCCAACTACATAGACAACCTAAACCCCGCCGATTTGACAATTTTCAAACACTGGATAGACTGCTACATTAACAACTGGGCAAAATGCGACGGTTTCTGCAACCACACCATTGGCGACTTAATCCAGAAATACCCCGAGATTTTGCCTGAAATCAAAAGCTGGGCAAAAAGCAAGAACCGCTGGCTTAAGCGAGCTTCGGCTGTTTCGCTTATTGTTCCAGCTAAAAA
>JBJKPJ010000130.1:0-5613 GCA_046706605.1 Bathyarchaeia archaeon
TAGAGTATGCTAGGGAGAGGCTAGCATGCGCTAGGTTGCTAAATTTTCAGTGGGTATTTTAATTGTGGCTCTTATGCTGTTGCCGCCATCAGTTATTGTTCACTCATCATCTGCAACATCGTACGTAAATTATCCTGCTAAACCTTCAAGTGCCAATACGTTAGCGCAAGTAGCTGGCACACCTTTTAACTCTCCTGATTATTACCAAAACCGGCAGATAGTGATTTCTAGCAACAGTGAATTTACTCAGGTGAACGGAGTTGTAAGTGGCAACGGGAGCTCAGATTCCCCCTATGTTCTCTCTGGACTCAATTTGCTGGATAACGGGACGGTTGCAATCAACTTGCAAAACACCGACGCGTACGTAGAGATCAAGAACATCAGCATATGCATGGCGGTTCTGCCATCAAACACCACAGAGACACAGACCGGCATTTATCTTCAAGGCGTTAGTCATGTCGATGTCGAGAACGTCTCCATATTTAGCCCTCAACCTGAACCTGTGGTGCTAAGTAGCTCGGGTGAGCCGCTCACCGTTGGATTGGGAGTCTCAATGTTTGACTCTGATAGTGTTTCGTTCGGATCGATAATGATTACCAACATAACCAGCGGGTTCTCCATCAATAATTCAAACAATATAATCGTAGCGAACAGCACAATGAGCCGCCTCCCAAACAGGGATATTTTTGCCGAATTCACCAATGATAGCATCCTCGAAGACAACATCATGGGCGGCTTGAGTGGGAACCTTAGCTACCAGAACGGTTACAATGGCTACAACTTCCAGTTCTGGAAGGGACACAACGACACTTTCGTAGGCAACGTCGGCTCGGACTCCAACGGAGATAACATTTGGCTCTACCGCATTGACGACGCCGTGGTGGTGGGCAATACATTCTCTGTCTGTCCACTCCAGAGCATCCTCGAAACCAACGGAGTCGGAGATATCATCGCCAACAACACAGTCTATAGCACCAATCAAGCGATAGCCTTGGAGGGTGGCAGCCAGCTGACCGTTTCGGAGAACATGTTGTCAAATGATACAAATGGGATTTGGCTCGGGGACGCGGGAGAGCCCGTTATCAACGCCTCGATATGCGGCAACATATTGAACGATACAAACGTCGGAATCTCTGTCGCTTTCGCCAGCACAGATGTCAACGTTTATGGAAACACCATTACCGCCTCCAGCGTTGGTCTGAGCTTCGATGACACAGAGATCGGCTCAATTTTCTCGAACTACGTGTACCTTAACGATTACGGGTTGGAAATGAACCAAGCGGGCAACTATACTGTATATAATAACTATTTTGATAACACTAACAATGCAATCTCCAACTCACCTGACCTTTGGAATGAACCTGCCACGTCTGGACTGAACATACTAGGCGGGAAATCAATCAGCGGAAACTATTGGTCTAACTATGGGAATGCTTCCACAGGGTCCACATCAATCCCATACACCAATGGTCGCCAAATACAGTACGGCGGAGACTGCTCACCCCTCCTGCCGGACTTCCAAGGCATGTCATTCGACATGGGCGATGTCATAGGAGGATATCAGTCGTCCTTCGAAATCCCAGTCGAGGTGTCTAACGCAAGCACATTCCTCGACCTGAACCAAGTCTTTTCATTCGATTACCAGGCGTTAAAGTTCGACGGTGTGGCGAGGACGCTTTCGAGCAACATAATGGATTTCTCATACTCATTTCCTCAACAGGGTATCCTCGAGATTTCAGGAAGTGGGCTATGCCAAATGGGCATGTCCCCAACCACAATGTATTATCTTATCTTCAGCCCTTTGCTCCAGGCTTCGACCAACACGACAGTTCTTCTAGATTCCTCTTCCATCGGTGGCATCTGGTCTAGTCAGGAGAGGCAATCGAATGTGACTCTTGGTCCGAATTGGACAAATATCGGTCCACAGAGCTTTGCGGAGTTTGGGGCAGTTCCAAGTGAAACTGGCTCCGGAGCCACTTCCATCGTGGAACTTAGCCAGTACTACCCTAACGTGATATATGCCGCCTCGAGCGGCTCTCCCAGCGACTCGGTCCTCTCTTACGGTGGGGTTTACGTCTCAACCGACTATGGAACCGAATGGAAACCTGTCAATCTGGGTCTTCCGTCTACCGCTGTCCTCGCGATGGCGGTTGATCCATTCAATCCTAGAATTGTTGTTGTATCACTCGGGGATCCTCTTACAGCTTCTCAAGGTTATGCCACATACAAAACGGTTGATGGGGGTGCCAGCTGGCAGGAGACTTACCTGAACAGCGGGTTTGCGCTCTACGCCAATCAGACGGGGGGGCTCTACGAGGTCACTTCCAATTCGTTGATCGTTTCCAATGACTTTGGCTCGACCTGGCATCAACTCTATGCGTTTAAAGGGACGACAACCACGGCGACTTTCCTTGATGGAGGCAGGACAATTTATGTAGGTTTGACCTATAATGGCGCGTTTGAGGTGCTGAAGTCTTCGGACGGGGGGCTGGACTTTTCTGAACTTTGGAGCACATCTGCAAGCTTCGTTACTCTGTCTCATATTGAAGTCGACCCTTCCAATGCAAGTGTTGTGTGGGCTGTGTTCTTTGACTACCCCGTCAATACACTATATCTTTCTCTTGATGGGGGGAACTCATTCGAGCCGGCTAATCTTACCGAAATGGGGGTCGAGCCTGGGTTCTTCATACCTGGAGAGGGCTTTTGCCCGCAGTGAATTGTTTACGATCCATACAATTCGAGCATTATGTTCATGGGCGGGGACAGCTATCTTTTGAAGTCTACTGATGGAGGTCAGCACTTCTTTCCCTTGGATGGTGCGCCCAACCATGATGTCAGACAGATTAGTTTTTTCAGATATGGCGGCACATTAGCATTATTTGTTGGCTCCGACGGCGGGCTGTTTGTGTCGTTTGACCTTGGCAACAGTTGGCATTCTTTGAACAACAGATCTGTCAGTCTCCTGTATGGTCTGGCCGTGGACGGAACAAATCTCATCGCTCCAGCCCAGGACTTCTCTCCGCTTTACTCCAACGACACAGGGGGAAACTGGTTTGTCTTTTTCGACAACCTTGGTATCGGTGAGGGCGGGTCCACAGCCGTCGACCCCTATAACAGCTCGATTGTTGTGGTATGGAATGCAAACATTGCCTACTCGCATGATGGAGGAAGAACCTTTCAGAGTGCAACAGTTAACTTCTCCGACTCAGCCAACCTATATGCTCAAACAGCCGGTGCAATAGCCTACTCTCCAAACGGAGACATATTTGTGGCGGGTGGTAAAGGAGTGCTCGAGAGCACAGACCAGGGGGCGACCTGGACGCTGTTGGAAGGGTCGCCGGTCGACTCGTTTGTGGTTGCGGTTTCGAGTAATTCTGGGTTCCTCTATGTTAGCAATGAGTCAGGATTGTATGAGTCGGCATCTGGCATTACTTGGACGCAACTAAGTACAATTTCCTTCGCCTCTTTGGCGACTGACCCTGAAAAACCGGAAATTCTCGTAGGGATACCTTGCTCTCTTAACAATAGCGCGCGCGGGCAGACAGTAATGATAACAACAGATGGGGGACTCATGTGGCAACAAACCCAAATGTCAGCTCAAATATTCCTTCCTCAGTTGCTCTATGTCCATATGGGCGTCGTGTATTTTCAGGAAGTGTTAGGCAAGGCAACGATAGTATACGTCGGTGCACCCGGAATATTCGTCTCGTTTGACCTCGGGAAGACGTGGAATGATGTTTCGTTTGGAGTCGCCAAAGATGCCGCGGTGACTGCGTTCGCAGAAGACTCGCAGGGCTATTACGTGTCTACCTATGGCTCAGGTGTTTGGTTCAATCCGAACCTTTTCAACTCGACTGAGATGACATCGAACCCACTTTTGACTGGTCTCGCACAGGCAAACTCGCAGGTTTCTATAGACGGAACCCCGCTGCCGACAACCTCTGGTTACTTTGAGGTAAGGCTTACGCCCGGATTGCATATGATATCCGACGTTGACGGCGGCGTCGAGACAAGTAGGCAAATCAACGCCACGTCTGGTACTGTCTACTTTATCAACCTCAGCTCCTTGTTGGCGGCTCCAACTCTGACGGCGGCTCCTTCCGTCGTTGACCTGGGACAGACATGTGACCTGACGTCAACTATTGTCACCACCGGAACATCCCCGTATACCTACCAGTGGTATGTTTCCTATAACTCGAGTGCCTACAGCGGGATATCGGGTGCCACATCCAGTGCCTATTCGTTCGTTACATCTTTGTCAAACGCCAGCGGCACCTACTCATTCATATTGCAGGTGACGGACAGCACTGGAACAGCAGTGAACTCTACTTCCGTATTAGTGACTGTTAATACGCCTTCACCAACTCCCGCTCCTTCTTCTTCACCTATGCCAACGCCTACTGCAACTCCAACTCCAATACCAACCTCTACGCCCACCACAATACAATCACCTTCACCCTCACCAGCGCCCGCCATTCCAGAGTTTCATAGCCAAGGGCTCTTAGTTGCTCTAGTTGCCTTTATTACATGTTCCACATTGCTTGCTATATTTGCGCGGAAGAAGCGAATGAACAATGGCGGGCGACCACAACAAAGCGCACGTGGGGCGAGTTAAATCACCGTTTATCTTTTTTTCTTAATCAACCTTCTAACTGTGCTCTCTCTGAAACTTTCAGTTCTTTTGCAGCTTCTGTTACAAATGTAAGCTTTTTGATGCATTTTTTGCAATTCTACTTTATCTCTATCTTTTGGGAAGCAGTGCCGATGGGATTTAAACCAGATGCCAAGGGAATTATCACCCCAGTTTCCCCTCCGAAACAACCCCCAGTCATCGTAAAAAAGGTGGAAAGACCAATAGCGAGCAATGCCTGTGCAGAAAAACGCTAACGCCAAACCGGTTACGTAATATTTGAAACCTGCAAACTAAGCGTATCCTCTACACTATACAATTCTTTAGGCAAAACTATTTCAGAGGTAGCAATAGAAGTAGTCGTCCTGTTAGTTGCACCTTTCTGGACTACTTTTAAGACAATACACCAAGTTCTTTATAACAGCCTCTCACTTTGCCCATAGCTAGGACTCCTATCTCTTCGCCAACTCCAACAACGACTCCTACTCCAAGTCCAACGCCAGCCTCTTCACCAACTGTTCCAGAATTTTCGTGGTTGGTGATTCTGCCTTTGCTTCTATCTGTGTTCTCTGTTGCTGTGATAGTTGAACATCGAAAAAGGCAGCAGGTCAAGAAAAGTTGACTACCAACAGTCAAGGATGTTTTACGAATAGGCTTTTAACGTCTCTATTACGCTAATACTAAGCATGGGCAAAATTAGCAAGACTTTTGCATTATTCCTACGCTCATCTGGTCGGTATGGTGCCGCAAAATCAGGCGCCTAAGCTGCATCTTTGTAAGGTTAGGGTATTCGTGCTTTTTTACAATTGAAGTATTTAGAAAACTGCAAAAATAACCTTCTAAACGCCTAGCTGCTCGGTTCTTTTCTAATGGCTATGCTAGAAAAGATTGCCGCAGATATCCAGAAAACTGGACCTAAAATTCCTGTCAGGAAAGCAACATTGCCAGGAATAAGGACAAAAATAATAAAACCTATATCTGCA
>JBJKPJ010000131.1:0-3938 GCA_046706605.1 Bathyarchaeia archaeon
TTTAGATACTGATCAAGTACGCCTTCCGCTTCCAATATGCCCATCCAATCAATTCTGCCCACAAAACAATCCTTGCGTTTCTCCAAAATGTCCATTATGTCGTTGACGACTTCTTCAGCTGGTTTGCCTGTAACATCCAGTTCGCATACTCTGCCAGCGTCCACCTCAACTGCTTCGCATAGGCAAACGTCGATGATTTCTGCTTGCAGGTTCTCCCACATTTTACTATCGCTGTAGCTGCGTTTTTCCATGAAGGTTTTGAGTTCTTTGGGGTTTCGGCGGAGCACAAAAACGTACGTAATGTATTTTTTGGGTGTAACTGCTGATGCGTAGTGCCCATCGATTATGATGTTTGCTTTCTCTGAGGCATTGATGACTTCGCCTATTTTTTCCTGTACTCGCTTGTCGTCTACTATGAGGGTGCTTCGCTCTGTGTCTTCGCCTAACGTGAGGTTGTGGGTTTTGGCAAAATCAGTTAGGTTGATGTATTGGGCGTCGAGTTTTGTGGCTAAGGCTTTAGCGACTGTGGTTTTGCCCACGCATGGTGTGCCCGTAATCAGGATAACCTGTTTCATGCAGGTATCTTGCGGTTGGGCGTAGTTATGGCTTTGGGCAAAACGTCATCCAACGGTTAGCCTTTATCTTTACTATTAGGCTCCCAATATGTTGGTTGAATGATTATGTTTATTGCCTTCGTGTGCGCATTTTAGGTTGGGCTGGCGAGTTGGTGTGTGGCTTTCGGGCCTTTGGGTCTGAGGAAACTCCGCTCACATGTAGAATTGCAGTCCCTAAAAGACAACGTGAGAGCGTTGGCAACGGAGCAGAAACGACACGTCCATCCAGACTTGGCGATGAAACCTTTGTGAGGTCGAGTGTGCTGGACTGGAACGGTGAAACGGCCGTCCTGCAAGTGGAAAGGGCAAACAGCGCCAATGAAGCATCTACCGGAAGGTGCAGGTAGCCCGATTAGCCAAATGCCACAGACAACAGAAAGCGGGTTACTGCCAGCACACCAGCCTATTAACATTAGCAATTGTTTGGAAACGCCCAAAATTTCTCCGTGCATAGCACAAAGTGCTTGAAATGGCGTTTAGAGCTAAAATAACTGGTATCGTTGGCACGTTTGGTTGGTTGGATACTATTTCTATTTAAAAATATGGCTTGCGAGTTATTTTGGAGGCTTTTGGGAAAATGTTTTTTATTTATGTTGTAGATGGGAGAAAAGAGGAAAATTGGATGAAGTGGTACTATTGGCTTGTCATGGCCATCTTAATTGTTATTGGAATTTCGACTTTTGTTCCTGCACCCGGAAGCCCATTAAACTTGATCGGGTACGCTTCTGTGGATCCATTTGCTCCGGTTAGCGGAATAGTGCTGTGGGTTATTGCCGGAGTTGTTTATTGGTTTGGAAAGAGGAAAGAATAAATTTTAATCTTCTCTCTCTCGTGTGTGTGAATGCCTACGTACGTGTGTGGGTGTCCGCTGTCTGTCTGTCTCGCGCCTAAACCGCTAATGTTAGCGCTTGATCCGCTAGAGCTATTTTGATTTTAACGCCTCATTAATCTGCTGCGCTGCCCCCTCTTTGTCCTCAACCTCAAAAACAATCTTCTTGTAGGTTTCATGGTCGAGATTAACAGTTATGCACTTATCAGGGTCATGCATCTCAAAGAACATCATACCCTCACTAGAAAGAAACCTGCCATCCTTGACAACGCCCGGGAGCCGAGTGCCTGCAATTTTCATCTGCTTAAACGGTTGCCACGGTACCCGCTCCGTCGAAACCGAGACAACATGCGCTAGCGGGATGGTTATGGCTCTTTTTATGCTGAGAAACTCGTCTATTCCATGAATCTCGAACTCGAGATTTCCGTTCTCTATTTTAATTGTTCCACCCAATTTTCTTGCCTGCCATAGAGAACCCTCTGACGCGAAGCACTAATTATGGATTTGTTGTTGCAAACAAACAGCCACAAACGAACCAAGACTCCATTCCAGTGCGCTGGGCTACCAGCTACTAGACAACGATGGAAAAATAGAAATCAGAGTCCAAACCAGACGAGTCGGATTCAAAAAAGAGTTTGAGTTTGGCAGCGACAAACTGCTGAATGACATTTTGGATTCCTGTAAAAAACACCGCTACATCCGAGTTTGCGAAAACATGCGAGACGAATAATTCTTCAAGTAAGCGGAGCCTGGACTGTGCGAAAGCTGGTTCTAGAAGTGGCGCCTGCCTTCCAATTACTAGTGAAGCATAGCTACACTAACGTATGTAGCATGGATGCCGTTCAAATCCAAGAAAATCTATCTCTTTGGGCATATCAGATAAGAAACATCGAATACAAGCGCTTGGAGGAGGTGTAGGAATGGCTGCCCAGATTAATGTTGTTTCAAAAAAAGATATGGGAAGGTGAATTTTCTTGCTGTTGGTATTTTATGGTGCTGGAGCTTTTGTTGGGCTCGGCATAATAAGCTGCGTTTGGGGGGTGCCTTGTGGTGCTATTGATGGACCTGGGTTGACAGGAAGTTTCTGGTTGCCTAATGGTAATGTTGTTTGAGTTCCATCGTCATTAAATACTACGTGAAATGCATTGCCTCCCATTACATAGACGGCTTCTGATCTATCATCGTTTAGATAGTAAATAGACCGCCCAATTCCGCTGCCACCAACAAAGTCCGGTGCACCAGCAATTTTATTGAATTCACTTTCTAAAGCGCTCCTGTCTTTAGTGTCATATAGCATCCCTGCCTGTTCAGAAGTTAATCTGGGCTGGTCTTTTGGTAGGTCTCCAATGGCGATAAGAACGGGTCGTCTCCATTCGCCTGGTAAACCAATGCTATTGTCAGCAACAATTTTGTCTAGTTGTACTTTCTGCTCACTTGTTGCTTTGGCATATGCTAACTCGTAGAAAGATGCACTCGGTGCAGGGGTTGCTTCTTGTCCCGAAAGCCAGTCAGATGCAGCAGAGACAGCTAATATACCGCCAAATAATGTCCCAACTACAACTATTGCTAATACCATCATGGTTTTTTTATTTTTCACCATGGTCACAAGCTCCTATCTGTTATTGCAGTTGACCCCGGCTTATGTGACCAAGTACCATCCGAATGTCTTACATAAAAGTGGTAATCGCTGTTATAGCCATCTTGTCTAATCGTGAGTGCGATTTTTCTTTGTCCGTCGGGAACACTAGCTGTTCTGGTTGTTTCAGTTAATGTGGTAAATTCGGGACAAACAGCAGAAAGTGTCGAGTAGTCTTCGTAAATTCTATCGTTAACAAAGTAGTACATGTTATTCCAAACTGTCATGGCATAATAATAGCTATTCATCAGGCTTGAAAAAGTTTCTGTGTTGTAAGCAAATTCACCGGGTTGTTGCTTATAGGGAGCCCCAGATGAGCCATCAGGATAATAGAAGTGAGTTGCATATCCGTAGCAATTCATTTTATACTGCATATAGCTCCTATAAGGGCTCGTATCAGAATAGGCTGAATTCGTTCTATTGACTGTCACTGTAGCAGACACAGTTGGAGAGAGCATAAGAGACATGCTTAATACTAAAAAAACTGCAAAAATTTTTTTATAAAGATGGATATTTTCTTTCATTATTTTCCTCTTTATAACTGGAATATTTTCCTGCCAAGAGATAGTTAATCCTATGTTCTAGGACAGAGTGTACTGAACTTAGTACAGATAAAAACATGATTTTTATGATAGCGGAAAAAAGGTGGAGGAGGGGATTAAAATTTAATTTTTTTCCCCTCTCTACTCCCTAACTACTTCTAACTACTTCTCAAATTCTCTAACTTCTACTCTTTTACTCTCTCTTCTTTAGCACACACAAGACAAGAAGGCAGACAAACAGACACAAGGACATATGAAAAAGTAAATAACTACTTTACAAAATCGTGCATTCATAAACCTTAAATTCAGTATGCAAT
>JBJKPJ010000132.1:0-4258 GCA_046706605.1 Bathyarchaeia archaeon
CTGTTTTAGGCGATCTTCTTTTTTAGCTACACGTTGCGGAAAAGTCGGGGGCACTTTGCGTTTGTGGTTTGCAACTTCGGCGACTTTAAAGTTTGCCATTTTTGCAGCGTAGGTTTTTTTGTAGTCGGGGTCTGCCTTAGTTACGCCACTTTTGTCGAGTTCTTCTTTGACGGTTTTGGTGCATCGCCATGTACGGAATACTTTGGCAGTGAGTTTGGGCATTTTTTCAGAGAGGAAACGACTGACTTTTTTGCTGTCGATGCCTTGAAAGAGGTACTCCATTTTCGGGTCTGCTTCCTGCGCTGCTTTGAATTCTTTTATGTTCCGAATCACTTCGGGTGGTGCTTTGTAGTCTTTTACCCAGCGTACGCTGTCTTTGCCTAAAAAGTCAAAGTGTAATGTGTCTCCGTTGATTGTGATGTGCTCGCTGCGGAGGGTGATTGCGCCTACTGTGTCGGCTTCGTCGGGGTCTTTTTCGTCTCCAACCCTCATGTTGGGAACCAAAATAAGCCAAGAAACCGTAGCAACCTTTCGTCGCTCAACATCTTTGGAATCAAGGTTCTTTAGAATGTGGTTTTCGATTTCCTTGATTTTTTTGCCTAAGGTCTCGGCTTTTTGGAACTTTTCTTTTTCTCGATTCTGTTTAAGAAAAGCGGTGTCGCTAAACCATACGTATTTGACTTTGCCTGTGAGTTTGTCTACCCATTTGGCAACGTACATTTTGTTTGGTTCCCATGTGGTTTTCCAGTCTTCAGGTTTGGGTGCGTCGGGTGAGAGGTTTAAGGTGATGTCTTTTTTGCTTGGGCCCTGTTTCCATTTGCCTCTTTGTGGGTGGTCGCCGCGTCCAGCGAAAAGGCATGATGGCTCAGCAGTCCAGTTGGCAACTTCTAAGCGTTGTCCATCTACTTCAGCGTAGCCGTATTTTTCTTTGAATTCTAAGCGTTTGACTTTGCGTTCTTCTGCTTGCCGTTTTTTTTCTTCTTTGTTTAAAGCTTCTTTTGTGGCTTTTTCTTGGATGATGAAGTTTTTAATTTGGCTGAAATCGATTTGTTGGTTGTAGGCTGGGTTTTCTATGTCGGCTAGATATTTCGTTGTGAACGTATCGAGGTAGGTGGCGCTTGGGTTTTCTTGTTTGAGTTGTCCGAGGAATTCTTTCATAAAGTTTTTTGTAAAAACGGCGTCTGGTGGTGCAATGGTTGTTGAGAGTAACCTTCGTGTCCAGGCAACTGCCATAGGCTCCGTTTTCTCGGTGAGTTTTATGGGTCGCCCTTGGATTTTGATGTTGAATCCTTTGTAATCGTAGAGCGGTACGAATATGCCGTTGTGTTTGAGGCTTTTCATAACATGCTTCATTTGTTAAACACCGTTTTCGGCAAGTTTCTTGTATTGCCAAATTAGATGCTAAGAGAGGCTTTTTTTAGGTTTCGCTTCTAAAAAGGCAACTTTCAAATAATTTATTTACGCAACTTAAAAATTTATTGAAAAAAACTGCGCAAAAATTAGGGGAAAAGTTTTTTTTGCCGCCTTACTGCGCGGTCGCTTTGTAACTTCTTATAGACTTGTTCAACGTTTTTGCGTTCCACATATCCTTTATGTGGACGAAAACCTCCTGAGAAGCCACCTGGGATGTGCATAAGTTCATGGATTAAGGTTTTTTCTTTGTCTTCAGGAGACATTTTGTCGAAAATTTCCGAAATAACCTCAATGGTGTAAGACGGCGGCAGATTCAAAACGCCCTGCCAAATCTTTCCTAACCCATGAATCCGTGCGATAGTACGCCTTGCCTTAGAGCCACGGCTTCGGACGCAAAAAACGAATTGAGGCACAACATGGTAGAACTCGCATTCCTCTGCGAGTTGGTCAACTTGTTTTTTGATTTCGGGCGCTTCAAAATATTTTATCGGCACCTTTTCCTTTCCCTTCATTGTTTGTTATGTTGTTTAGGTTAAAAAATCAAGTGCTTTCAAAATTGTTTTCTGAACAACTGATTTAACCGATTATGCGCCCAACATAGGGTACCTTCTTTAGGAGATAAATAATCACCGACGACATCGTCAACGCCATGACAAAGAGGACTGGTGAATCAATAAAAATTATGCCCGTGTAGGGGAATCGGAAACCTAAAAACCCTAACTGAATAGCTTCCAAAACGATGATGTGAAGCAGATATAATGGTAGTGTGTTTTTTCCAATCCAGTGCATTATGCGGGTTAGGATGCCGTCGCCATTGTCGATGCTGGTTTTGGGTATGTTGACTAAAATGAGGAATGTGGCTGCGGACGCAATAATCATATCAAAGCTAAGGTAACCATGGAAAAAGCCTGTTTGCGCTTGACCAAGGGTTGCAGTTATGAACCAGTCGCCTAGTACCGCTATAGAGAGTCCTAAAGCTAAGAGTGGGTAAACTATGGTGCCGCGCAGTTTGGTGTTCAATAGGTAGATGCCTAAAAAGTAGTAGCCTACCCAATCAGTGAAGACAAACATTAAGGGATTATAGCTGAAGTCGGTGAAGGCATGGATAATGGGTGTTATGCTGGTGCCTATAAACCACAAGGCAATTAGAAGTGTAAATTTCCTACGGTCAATGTGTTTGACTAAAACCCGCAGAATAGGCGTAGCCAAGTACAGCCCAACCAGAAGATAGAGGAACCACAAAATAGGATAAGAACCAGTCAGAATCCCCTGTTCAACATCGAAAAGTGAAAATGGCTGTCCATGTACACTGTAATTCCAGAGAAAAAAGAACAGCGACCAAAAAACAAGGGGCAACCCTATTCGGTTGAAGCGTTTTTTGTAGAAAACCCGCATCGGCTCATCAGCCTTCTCATGGTCCAAAAGTAAGGCACCGCTTAACATAACAAATATGGGTACGCCGAGGTATCCGATGGCTCCGAAAATGTCGCTGGTAAACCAGTTTTCTACTGTGGTGGATGTTATTGGTCCGCCAGGGATGCTGTATGGAAAGCTGGATGTGTGGACAAAGATTACCATGAGGATTGCAATGGCGTGGATAAAGTCAGGTGAATACTTTAAGCTAACCCTTTTAGTTTGCAATCCCCCTCTCCCTTATGTTTTTGCCGTTGCTAACGGCGCTATCATTAATAAAATTTGGCGAAGCGTTTCAGGAATTTTCAAGTGCCATTTTGTAGGAGCTTTTTGAACTCCATCCAAAACGTCGCCACAAACGCTACACCTACAACCAAAGCCCACTCCGCCAAACCTAAAGCGGTAATCTGCAGTGCTGCCTGAATTGCTGGCGTTAAGGTGCCCACAAGCAAAGTGCCAAACGCTAAAAACGCCCACAGCAGCATAACTTTGTTTGACAGTAAGCCTTCTTTTATAAGGGGTTCTTTTTCACTGCGGAAGTTAAGAGCTAAGAAAATGTGACCAAAAATCCATGTTGCAAAGGCCATAGTGTGTGCGTAAGTTGTGTTGTGCGTGGTATAGTAGGCAAACAAGTAAGTTGCAGTAACCGCTAAGCAAAGGCTTAACGCCCCCAAAAAGAGGCTTTGGAGTAGCGATTTGTTTAGGAATGGTTCTTTGGGGTTGGTTGGCGGTTTTTTCATGTTTCCTGCTTCTGCGGGTTCTGCGACAAATGTGGCGGAGGCAGCTAAATCCATGAAAAGTTCCAGCACGATGATTTGGATGGGTGCAAACGGCAAGGGCACCCCCAGTAGGATTGGGATTAGGAAGATGGAGACCAATGCTACTTTGCAGGCTAAATAGTAGCGGACACCCTTGCGTAGGTTGCTGAATAGTTTGCGTCCTTCGCTGACGGCGGTTTGGATGGTGGCAAAATTGTCGTCGGTTAGAATCATGCCTGAGGCTTCTTTTGCTACGTCGGTTCCTCGGCTGCCCATGGCGATTCCGATGTGGGCTTCTTTTAGGGCTGGTGCATCATTTATGCCGTCACCCGTCACAGCAACCACCTCGCCGTCCTCTTTTAGTAGCCTAACCAATCGCAACTTATCCTCAGGAGTCACACGAGCAAAAACAAACGTGCGCTTAAGCTCTTCTTTGAGCTCGGCGTCAGGCATTTTTGCTATTTCGTTTCCTGTCAGAACGGTGGCGCTGTTTATGCCGACTTGACTGGCTATTGCTTTGGCGGTTTGAGGGTGATCGCCTGTAATCATGACCACTTTTATGCCTGCGTCCGTGCAGCTTTTGATGGCTCCCCAAACTTCTGGTCGCGGCGGATCAATAAAGCCGACTATCCCCACAAAAACTAAGTCCCTTTCCAAGTCTTGTTTACTCACAT
>JBJKPJ010000133.1:0-7020 GCA_046706605.1 Bathyarchaeia archaeon
TGAACCGCGCCAAGTCTACGCCGTTGTAGATGACTTTGACTTTGCTGGGTTTAGCACCTAACCGCAAAACGTAGTCTTTGGTGGCGCCGCTTATGGCTATGATTTTGTCAGCGCTCTCTAGATTTAGTTTGCCTACGGTTAGATCGTTTAGGCGTTCAACATGGTCAAAGATGTTATTGTAGTTGATAAACGTGTTATGCTGGGTTAAAACGAAGGGTTTACCGCATAGTTTAGCCAGTTTAGCAGCGGTAAGTGAAGTCAAATAGGGGTGTCCATGAGCGTGCACGATGCGGCTGGCTTTAACTGCTTTAACAAAGGTGGGGAAGCTGGGAACTGTTGGAATCGAGTAAGGGATGCCGAGCCTAAAGCCCGTGTTTAGAGATTTGTAGCAGTCTACGGGTACGCCGTCGACACTGTAGTGTTTGGAGGTTTCCATGCGGTTTGTTACGACGGTGGGTTCAAAATTTTTTGCTAAAAGCCGCTTGCTTTGTTCGTTAACCACGATTTCTATTCCGCCGACATGGGGTAGAAACGTGTGTGTAACAATGCAAAGCTTTGTTTGAACCATGGAGCCCAACAGGGATAAACCCAACTAGCATAGTATTATAAGTTTATGGTAAACTCATCTAGCGGGCAAAATAGGCTGGCGGCTGCAACCCTTGCACAAAAACCAGCAAAAAACGCTTTATGGCGGCAATCCAGCGCTCTTCAAAGCACGGCTATACATGTTTGACGATGCACCAGCCACCAAAGCGCCGATGGCATCGTTGGTTAGCGGCGGCAACTGTTTTAGGATGCCTGGTTTTGCTTGATCAAAACGTACAAACTCAAACATGCCCTTAGAGCCGCCGATGTAGGTGGCTATTGCGATGCCGATGAGTTCGTCAGCGACAAGACCTGGTCTGCCCATAAACCGCTCTTTGGTTAAGCCTGGGATGCGTTCATTTTCGGCTTCTTGTTGGGCTTGGAAGGCGGCGACGATTAGGGTGGAGATGTTTACGTCTTGGAGTATGTCGAGGAACTCTTCGGTGAGTAGTTGGGTGGCTTTTTCTTGGGTTTCTACGCCTGGGTGGGGCACGTACATTTCTAGGGCGGCGTCGATGATGGTTTGGAGGGTGATGCCTCGTTTTTCGAGGTAGGTTAAGAGGGGTGGGGTTTGTGGCGTCATGGATGACCTTGAATTTTACTTGTGTGGTTAGCTTTAAGTGTTATGTGCATCCATTTGTGTGCTGCTTGTTGTTGGGTTGTTTCGCTGTAGTTTTGGTGGGTGCGGGCTTTTTTTTGGGGTTTTTCCGCAAGCCTTATATGAAAAGGTTGGATAAACCATCCAAACAGTTTGCAGTGAAAAATTTGCCAAACACCAACAAAACCCCGATTACATCGCTCAAAATTCCAATCAACGGCAATATAGCTAAATGTTTGGCAAGTAAAACCTTATTTGACTGTTTAACTGTTTCTTAGCATACCATCAGCTTAAATGTCCCAAAATGGAGGAAAAAACAAGATGAAAGTTGTAGCCTCATGGAGCGGCGGCAAAGATAGCGCCTACGCCTACTACCTTGCCAAAGCTCAAGGCCACCAAGTCATAAGCCTACTAACAATGATGATGAACCAAGAAAAATCCAACTTCCACATGATACCCACAGGCATACTTGACGCCCAAGCCAAAGCCATCGGCGTCCCGCTACTCAAAAAAACCACTTCCGCCCAAACCTACGAAGCCGACTTCAAAGGTGTTCTCTCTGACTTCAAGAAGGAGGGCACGGAAGGCTTAGTTACAGGCGACATCTACGAAGTCGCAGGGCACGAAGAAGGCTGGCTAGGGCGTATTTGCCGCGAGGTCGGCTTAACCCCCGTCAAGCCACTGTGGATGGGCGACACCAAACAGATTTATCTTGACTACCTCAAATCAGGCTTAAAAGCAACCGTGGTACGCACCAACAGAGAGCTTAGCCTCGACTGGCTAGGACGTGTGTTGAACCGCAAATTCTACGATGACATCCTAAAACTTCCCGGTGTTGACCCCTGCGGCGAAGGCGGTGAATACCACACCGTCATAACCGACGGACCCGACTTCACACAGAAAGTCGAGTTGCTGGAGACCGCAAAGAAACGCTTAGATAATGGCTTTGGGTACTTAGAAATCAAAAACTACAAAGTAACCTCAAAGTAGGCAACCAACATGGATGTCTTAATAGCAAATAATGAGTTAAAAGCGAAAGCATTCTTAGATGAAATTGAAGCAAAAAACCCCCTTTTCATCTGCACCATCGCCACCACGGAAACCGGCAAAATCCCCGGCTTATCCGCAGCAGGCGCAAACCCTGACTTCACCGATTTTACCCCACCAGCAGACGCCGAACTTTTGCTTTTGGGCAAATGCAAATCCATTCAAGGCGTACCCATCACTCCCGACGGCATCCCAACACCCGGGCTTATCACCATGTCGGCGCTGGGTTTAGCAGACATCCCTGTTTTGGTGGTTAACGGCGGAGTGAAAGTTAAGCCACAGATTCCCTTTGTGGAGCTGGGCGGCAACAGCGGAAGAGACATCCGCACAGGCGACTCCGTAGACAACGTCGAAGAAGTAATTGAACGCGCCAAATTTCTCGGCGAACACCTCGCCAAAACAGCCGACTACCTAGTCATAGGCGAGAGCATTCCAGGCGGAACCACCACCGCACTTGGCGTCCTGTCAGCGCTTGGCGTCAACGCCGCGGGCAAAGTCAGCAGCACCCTACCCCAGAACCCCCACAGCCTAAAAGCCGAAGTGGTGGCAGCTGGGTTGAAGGCGGCAAAAGAGAAGTTTGGCAGCCTCAAAAACAACCCCATAAAAGCTATCAGCTGCGTGGGCGACCCCATGATGGCGGCAATGGCTGGGCTGGTCATCGGCGGCGCAAGGCAAGGACCTGTTTTGATGGCGGGCGGAACCCAAATGACAGCCGTTTTAGCAGTAATCAACGCACTTAGCCCCGAATCACTCTGTAACGTGGCGGTTGGCACAACCCGTTGGGTAACTAAAGACAAGACCTCCGACATCTACGGCATCATCAACCAGTTCTGCAATGTACCCGTGTTGGCTGCAGACTTGGATTTTAGCGGCTCAAAGTACCCGGGCTTGCAAATCTACGAAACGGGCTTGGTTAAAGAAGGCGTGGGCGCAGGCGGCGCATCAATTGCAGCCATGACAAAAACAGGCAGCGCCGTCACGAAGGATATACTTCTTAAGGAAATAGAGCGTAATTATGCACAACTGATGAGCATAAAGTGACACGCGCTTGGTCGTTAAACAACTAAAAAACCTCATATCTTTCCTAACTGTTTTTCCAGTCGCTATGGACAAGGATTTGCTAACCGACTGCGCCCAAAACATGTGGGCTTTCCCCTTAATCGGCGCTTTGCTCGGGCTGGTGGCAGGCTTGTTTGGGCTGGTGGCGTTCCATTTCTTGCCCGGCATTGTGGCTGGCGCATTGGTTTTTGCATTGCTGCTGTGGATGACGGGGCTGCATCACACGGATGGGCTGCTGGATTTTGGCGACGGCATCATGGCACACGGCACCAAAGAACACAAAATCGACGTCATGCACGACCAGCTAACAGGCGCGGGCGGCTTATCACTGGGCATATTAACCATGCTTATCTCCGCGTTAGCGTTTGGGTACCTAGGCATCCGCGTGGGACCACACCGAATTCTGCTTGTGCTGCCAGCAGTTATCGTGGTTGAACTCTGTGCCAAACTCTCCATGGTAGTGGGTGCTTGGGCAGGAAAATCCGTCCATCAAGGCATGAACTCGCCGTTTCTGCAAGCCATGCACGGCAAAGGCGGCAACCTGCGGCTCTTGGCGGCTATTGTGATTTCGTTTGTAATCGGCATTGTGTTTTTGCGGCTTGCAGGACTCGTGGTGGTGCTGGCGGCAGTTATTACCGGCTTTGTTTTGGTTGCAGTTGCCCACAAACATTTTGGCGGCGTTACTGGCGACGTGTTTGGCGCAACAAACGAGCTGACACGGCTGGTTTGTGTAGTGGTTTTGGTGGCGATGGTATGGTAGTTGCGCTTGTGATGGCTGGCGGAAAAGGCACCCGCATGAAGCTCAAGCAGGAAAAGCCATTAATCCAAGTCTGCGGCAAACCCGTTATCCAATATGTAATAGCCGCCCTCAAAACCGCCAAAAACATTGACCGCATCATCGTAGCCACCTCCACATCCACCCCAAAAACCATGCAACTCATGAAAAAACAAAACATTGAAGTCATACAGACCCCAGGCAAAGACTACGTCTCTGACATGGGCTACGTTGTCCAAACCCTCAAGCTGGGCGTTTTTTTGGCAATTGCCGCGGATTTGCCGCTGGTCAGAGGCGAAATGATTGACGCGGTGGTGGAGCGGTATCTGCGTTGTGGTAAACCAGCGTTGACGGTGGCGGTTCCGCTGGAAACCAAAGTCAAACTGGGCATGTGCATAGAGTACAGCTTCACCGAGGCAGGGCAAGAGGTAGTTCCAGTGGGGATAAATGTCATTGATGGCAGCAAACGCTACGGCGACGAATGGCTCGACCAAGACATCTACCTCATGAACAATCAAGAACTCGCCGTCAACATCAACACCGTCTCAGAACTGCAACTAGCCGAACAGCTACTATCACAACAAAAATAGACATATGCGCAGTCTCCAAATAGGTCGGTGGAGGACGGCTTAAAGTTTCTCTGTGGCGAACTCTTTTGCCCAGCCTGCGATGAATTCCACGTTTAGTTTGGTTAGGTACCAAAGTGTCGTTAGGCTAAGGTTGATTAAGGCGGCAAATGGGGTGAAGATAAATCTGGCAACTACTCGTCTGATTAGCTGGAAGGCGCGGAAGTGCCCGTAACGGCGGTAGGATATGCCGATGGTGACGTAGTTTTTTGAGGTTCCAAGGTGGGTTGCTCCCAGAAAGGGCAGGACTTTCCATTTGTAGCCTGTGCTTTGGACGTAACGTTTGAAGTATTGGTCTTCGCCAAAGAACAGTTTGGGCGGGTTGTAGTTTTCCATGAGTTTGCGGCGGATGATGATGTTGTTGATGTGGGGGTTAGTGTCCAGCTTACTTAGGTTGTAGACGGTGCCGACGACGCGCTCGTAGGCTGCGGCGTGGCGGTTTTTGTGCACGGCAACAGTGCCTATTGCGCCCACGTCAGAGTCGATTGCACGGGTAACTATTTGCAGCCAGTTGTCGGGTAGGAGCATATCGTCGTCAACCATTGCCACCCACTCGGTTGATGCCTGCAAAACTCCATGCTTACGTGCGACGCTTAGTGGTTTTTCGTGGGTGTTTATGATTTGTCCTGCACAGTGCATATGCTTTAGAATATGCATTAGAGTCGGGTTTGCTTCGTCCCTAGAGGGGACTACAAAATCGACTTTTTGGTTTGTGTCTATGCAGGGTGGCATAGGCTTAATGTTTTGTCTGGGAGATAAAAAGTTTCGCAAATTAACGTGAAGAGCGGGAAAAACCTTATAAGTTAATTGAATTATTCATTCAACAAAGGATGCCTAAATGCCCCGAAGCCAACAAGAAAACCAAAAAATAAGAGCAGAAACAACCAAAAAAATCCTAAACGCAGCCACAACCGTCTATGCCACAAAAGGCAAAAACGCAACCATGAGCGACATAGCAGAAAAAGCAGGAATCAGCCAAGGACTAGCATACCACTACTTTCCCAGCAAAGAAGAAATTTATACAACCCTGATTAAACAGGCTACCCAAGCAGGCGGAGGACCAACAGAGCGCATAAAGCAAATTCAAGGACCCCCCGGGCAGCGCCTTTCACTTTTAATTACATACATGTTAGAAAACAACCGTCAAAACCCTGGCATGTACCAAATCATGTATAATGTCCTAGAGGACGAATCTACATCAGGCGACCTTAAAGTTCTCGTTCAGAGAAACGGCAAAGCCATTCAGGATATTATGCGTCAGCTCATAGTCGAAGGACAAGCCACAGGGGAAATCGTTGATGATGACCCTGACCAGCTTATGGTTGCATTACTTGCCTGTTTTAACGGTTTAATGAAAAGGGCAACCATGCTAGACCCAAACGACGCTAAAAATCATTTTCCTGACGCCAAAATCATTCTGAGAATGCTAAAACCTGAGTGTCAAGGAGAAAAATAAAATGAATCGAAAAGGAGTTAGTTATGATGTTGGACGGGTAATGATGGGAAGCCAATGGCGACCCAAATTCGACCCCAAACAAGTACACCGTGAACTTGAAATAATCAAAAACGACCTGCACTGCAACACAGTCAGAATCTGCGGATTAGACCTAAAGCGGCTGGAGATTGCAGCAGAGGACGCATTGATTCAGGGCTTAGAGGTTTGGCTGTCGCCTGAAATGTGGGACAGAACCCAAGAAGAAACCATCGCATACCTCAAGAATGCAGCGGAAGTTGCTGAAGCCCTACGGCAACGATTCCCAAGCAAGGTCGTTTTGAGCATTGGCTCAGAGGCGACACTTTTTATGCAAGGCATCGTTGAAGGCGAGAATTTCATGCAGAGAATGAACAACCCTTCATTTTGGGCGAACATCCAAGCGGGTAAACACAATGAACCGCTCAACGCCTTCTTGTCCGAGGCATTGCGCACTGTCAGAAAAACCTTCAAGGGTCAGGTAACATATTTTTCGGTCCCCTTTGAAAGAGTTGATTGGAGCCTATTTGATTTTGTCGGCGTTGACCTCTACAGGGACGCAAGAATAAAGAGTATTTTTGACAAAATGGCCAGGGGTTTTCTTGTCTACAAGAAGCCTGTCGTAATCGGCGAGTTCGGATGCTGCAACTACAAGGGTGCAGATTTGCTGGGCGGTACCGGCTTCATCATAGTGTATGGCATGATGAACGATCTTCTTGGTGGAAAAATAACCGTGCCTGCGCCGTTTGCCGAGATGCTCAAATTGATCCCAAAGGTGGATGGTCACTATGTCCGCGATGAAAGCGTGCAGGCGAAGGAGCTCGTTGAGGAACTCGACATCTTCAACTCCGCCGGTATG
>JBJKPJ010000134.1:0-14172 GCA_046706605.1 Bathyarchaeia archaeon
GATTTGACGATGAAGCTGAACTTGCAGTTGAAGAGTTCATGTCATGGTCTATTACCATGCCAAGCATACCTGCAGCTACTACAGCAACGATGAAAGCACCCCAAACAACTCCTGACAAATCACTTTCGGTGCCCAAGGTTCATCTAGAGTTTATTGCATGCTTTGCGGTAAAAAGATTGCGTATTTATCAGTTTTGGTTGCGGCGGAAGCGGTTTGTCAAGATTTTTTTCCCACGGCAACCAGAACATATTTGCTTGTTCCAAAAAAGGTGTTTACACCAGTCAAAAACGATTCCACATGGCTGAGTCCCGCTTTAATGAAAAAACTTTCTAAATCGTTAGATGAAAGTGTATAGAATAAACGGTTTAATGCAAACTTACTAAACCATTCAGAAAAAGGACCGCCAACAGCCACTACTCCATTGACTTTAGTTACTCGTGTAAACTCTTCCAATGCAACCTCAGGATGAGGAAAATACTCAACAGCACCAACCGAGATAACAGCGTCAAACGACTCGTCAACAAACGGCAAATTTTCAACGTCACCCCGAGAGAGCGCCAATTTGGCTCCGTAGGCAGCAAGATTTTTAGCGGCTTTTTTTAACTGTACAGGATTCATATCTAAACAGGTAACTTCAGAGATACCCTGACTGTGCAGGACCCCTAAAGTTGTATAGCCGGTTCCGCAGCCAGCATCCAGAACGCTCAAGTTTTTCCCCGATTGGATTTTGTTAACAATTTCAGCACGCATAACTTGCGTGTAAAAAAATGGGTTCAAAACGTCATACAGAAGTGAAAAGACACAGTAAAAATTCAGCGCTTTCTGCTTGTCTGCAAGAAACCCGCGAGACGTTTTTGTAGCTGTGTATGTTGGTTTGGAAGTTTGTTTTGTCCAAATGTTTACTAACGAGAGAACTGTCAGGACCCCTGTAAGTAGGACAGCCAGAAAAAATAATCCTGAAGAAGCGAATTTTGAGTGAATCTTTGTTGTCAAGGATTAATTACCACTTGTCCCCACATGCCTAACTCTACGTGTCCGGGCACTTGGCAAATATAATAGTAGTCTCCTGCTTTGGTGACCTTGAAAATTACGTTGCCGGTCTGGTTGGTTTGGATTGGAACGGTTCCGCTGGCAATTTGGGCATTAAAGAGGGTTGGTGCAGAAGTTTGGTTTACAGTGACTAACGCCCAGTCATGAGGCATGGCACCAATGTTGATTAGGGTCATATTTACTACGTCTCCTACCTTAAACGTTAAGGTAGGACCCGGCGAGGTCACATTTGTTGGGCTGATTCCAAAACCGTAAACTGTTGTGGAAATTTCCTTCGCGTACATAGTCATGGTGACGTTAGGTTTTGGAGCTGAGCCAACGCCCACCAAAACGGCAGCGGCTAAAAGCACAAGAACTCCTAAAGCAACAAACCCTGTGATCAATATTTTTTTGCTGACCCCTGGGTTTTGCTCGTAAAAAATATACACAAGCAATGCAAACGCTACAAGTTCAGCGCTTGCAAGAAAACCAAAGACCCTTTGTTGAGAAACCAAATCTAAAAGCCACACTGAGATGCCTATGAACACCAGAAAAATTAAGAGAAAAATGGCGATGACACGCAGGTAGTAGTCACTTTCGCGTTTCATCTAGTTACCGCTCCCTCGTAGGCTAAAACATATTTCCTAAGCATTTGGCACAGAAAATAGGCTGAGACACACAATCCGGCTAGAGCCATAGCAAAAAAGGGCAGGTTCACTGGGATGGTGGGCAACATGTTGACTATGGATGCTAAACAGATTGATGCGGCTGCTAAGAAAAACACGAAGACCGCAGTGAATTTGTTGAACACACTTGCCACTGCTCGTGTAACGTTTGCAATTACAGGGTTTTTTGTTTGTTGCTTGGACCTATTGCTTGGTGGTTGGCTTGGCATAGCTGGTGTCGTAGATGGCGGCGTGTTCTTTAGGTTTGTGTTCATTTTGTAAATAACAGCCACTAACACAGCAGTCAAAATAGCTAAGCCTATCAAGACGATTGCCGCTTGAGATGTTGGAATGATCTGCCCAGGCGTCAAATACCCCCAGATTGTCAGGGCAGCAAGCTCCACTATCAATATTGACCCGATTGCGGTATATACTGGTCTTTTGCTGATTTCTCGGCGTCTGTTTCTATCGTAGAAAGGCATAAAGAAAAGCAGCAGTCCAAAAACAATCAAAGCTGCTATCAAATAAGCTGCGGCTGAACCTTCAAAAACTTGAATCTTTAAAAGCTGATAAACCCACAGCAGGTACCAGTCAGGTTGAACAACTATCGTGCCGGCACTTGCAGCAGAATAAGCAGGCGGCAGTGCAAGAGGGAAAAGCGCAGAAGCAGCCAACAGAATCGCCACGTAAATGCTCATAAGCATAGTCGCGTAGAGGAAAATTTTGGGGAACCAGCTGTGTATTTTGCCTTTTCCTGGTTTTCCGAACGCTGAAATGTAGATTGGACCATGCACTTCATACATGTAGATTTTTAGGGCAATCAGAGCAATTATTGCTAAGGGCAGAAAAACTGTGTGCACATGGAGAAAAGTTGTTAATTCTGATGCGTCGCTGCCTGTACCTACGGCTACAAACTTGCCTAAATTAGCTATTCCAACGGGGAAGAAGTTAAGAAAACCAATTGCCACGTCGCTTGCAGATTTCGAAACAACAGTCCAAGGTAAAAGATAGCCTGTAACGCCGAAGCTGACCACGACAACAGCTAAAACGATTCCGACAAGCCACATCAATTCCCGGTTGCCTTTGTGGGCGCTCCCAAAATAGTTGCGAACTAAATGCAGAAAAGTCAAGATTATCATGGCGTATGCCGTGTATAAATGGAGAGTTTCAACAAGTTGCCCCAGAGGAACAGAGTTGATGATGAACTGTGTCGATGAGTATGCTTGCTGTGGTGTTGGCACATAGTAAAGCAGCATAAATATCCCTGTAAAAGCCTGCAAGCCAAAAGTAATCGCTAAAATTAAACCAAGCCAATAAATCGGATTTAACGTAAAATCCGGAATAGGCCTAAGCGGCGTTTTAGCAAAACCAAACCTTACATCAAACCAATCCACAATTTTATCATAAACGGTTCTCCGGTTTTCTTCACTCATAACATTTCACCCAAAAACCGTAGCCTGTGTTACTAAGTCGCCGCCCTGCAAATCATAGCGCAATATCAATGTGGGGTCAGTGGTTCCCGGCGGACCATGCCCAAAAATGGTGGGCGCCTGCATACCAACAGCGCTGATATCTCCGGTTGAAGAATCCAATTGCAACATTACCATAGGTACAGGTCTTGGCGCTGGACCACCAATTACCTTAGCACCATCAACAAAATCATACTGTGAACCATGACAACAGCAATATCCCATCGGAATGCTTGCTTTGTATGATGCATTGCAGACAGGTGAACTCTCCGGTGCCACAAAACCGTACTCGCATCCTAAATGTTGGCAAATCGCGCTGAAGGCAACGATGTCTTTTTCTGGTCCAATTCCGCCTGTGGCAGCTACACCTAACTTTACAAGGTAATTTGGAGTGTTAGTTAAAGGATAATAAAAGACAACTGGTTGAAGATTTACAAGTTTACTAATATTAGTAACAGTCACTATTGGCCATGCGGCTGACGTGTTTACTGTTGGCACAAAGGTGCCGGCTTTTATAGCTGACAATAAGGCTGCTACAGTTATCGCTCCACCCGCGGCGGCTACTAACTTCAAAAACGTACGCCTTCCCATTGAAGGTGGTTGCGTTTTGATTCCTGCGGGGCCTTGAGGAATAACTGGTTTTTCTTCTATTGCGGGCGCCATTGGCGTTTGGACAGGTTTTACGAGTTCTCCGACTAACGGGTAACGGTAAACGTTATCCTCTCCGTGTGGTGCGCCTTTTATGGCTTCCCCCAAGTTTTCGCTCAGGCTATGCATACCCATGTGCACACCGCCTGCCCAAAGCTTGCTGGCTGTTAGATCATAGACTTTTCCTTTGAAAACGATGTAGGTTGGATTGTTGTTCTGCCCGTTAAACTGCTTTAAATCTTCATCAGTAAATTTTTTGGGTTTAGATTTACTCATAAAAAGCCTTCTTAGCGAGATAAAAACCGGCGGTTAAAAACATGTTATTATTAATTTTGTTTACGTTTTAAGATAAATGTTTCGGCTTTCTACGGCGACTTGTTTAATCGCAACGATTCTGCCATTTCGACAAGGTAAGTTTTATATGCGGACGACTTTAATGGGCCAAGCCTTTCAATTGCGCTGTCAACGTAATAATCAAGCATGCGGGCACAATAACGCAGAGAGTCATTATTTTCTAAGGTAACCCGAAATTCTTTAAGAAAATTAGTCAGCTCTTCTGAAACGAAGAGGTCATCAGGGTTTTGTTTAGAACGCAACTTTTTTAAAAACGCCTGTTTTTCTTTGTTCATGCATTCGTAGGTGTGAATAATTGGAAGGGTTAACCTGAACTTGCTGATTTCAGGTTGAACATCATTTCCCAGAGCTTGCAAATCCAAAATGTCATCTCGTATTTGATAGGCAAAGCCAAAATCTTTTCCAAAAAACTTCAACGCGGTAAGTTCAGCGCGTGAACAGTCTACAGCGATGCCAGCGCTTTCACAAGCAACTGCGAAAAGTGAGGCGCATTTTTTCCCAATTTTTTTAAAGTACTCGTCTTTTGTTAAAGTACTCTGGAGTATTTCTACATCGCTATATTCTCCATCAGAAAGCTGAAGGCAGGCATCTATCATCAAGTCAAGAATTTCTCGGCTATACCCTTTGCAGAGAGCAAAAGCAAGCGAAGCCAAAACATCCCCAACCAAGATTGCTTCTTTAACGCTCCATCTTACATGAACAGAAAATGAGTCTCTCCGACGCAAATCTTCATCTAAAACATCGTCATGAACCAGAGTGGCTAAATGCAAAAGTTCAATTGCTAAAGCCAACTTTTGAAGCTGGGGTTTGCTGCCGCCTACGGATTCACCGCTTAAAAAAACCATTGTTGAACGTAACCTTTTCCCCTTAGTGTGTAGGGCGTATTCCACTTGTTTTTGGAGTTTTAGCTGCAATAAGGTGGGCAGTAGTGTTTGGAGTTCGATTTCCAACAAATCATTTGCTTTTTCATAGTAGGACTGAAAATTGCCATCACTTGGTAGAGTTTTCTCCAACTCCATTTAAAACCCTCAAAATACTAGCATAATCAAACTCCTATTCATAATAAGGGTTTCTGAAAATGCGAAAATCCGTTTTTAGAAATAGCGTATCTAACAGGTGAACGGTGCTGAATAGTGTAAAGAAAGTGGATGTGGAAATCTATTCAACGGTGAGTTTGCCGAATTTGCCTACGTTTAGTTGGATTTCGCTTTTGAAGCTGGTGACATAGCCGTTTTCGATTTTGATTTTGTCGCCTACGTTGACCATCTCGATTTGGTCGTTCCAAAGCGTTAGTTTTATGCTGCCTGATTCGTCGGCAACCACTGCGTCTACTATGCGGTAGGTTTCGTCTTTGTAGCGTGATCGGACTTCCCGTATATCGCCTTTATCGACAACTTGGGCTTCTACGCTAACTCGTTTCATGCCGTCCTGCAAATCTTTAATTGCAACCATTAAATTTCCCTTCTAAATTCTCCCTGAAATACTGGTTTTCACTTGCATTTGGGATTTGGAATCATATAAATCTTGCCTAACTATCAAAAATAGGAAAAAAGAGTTGGTAAACGCCCAATGGCGTTGCTTAGATTGAGCCGACCAGTAGAATCAACAGGAAAATCACGATGACTATGCTGACTGCTACTAGTACAATGCGTTTTAGGATGGAGTATTCTGGTTTTAACGCGCCAAGAGCCATGGTTGCAACACCGCCAAACCACACGTAAGACACCCAGAACATGCCTGAAACGATTGTTCGGAAAGGCAGAGTTGCAGCGTCGATGCTGTTAAAGATGTTATGGGCTTGCGCGGTTAGGGCGGTTGCAGCGTCTGACGGGAAGTAGAGTGTTGCGTAAGCGTCAAAGCGTGCGCCAAGCGACACATCATATGGGTAATATATAGCCGGCAACGTGAAGGCTGCAATAAGGTTCACTACAGCACGTATGACAAAGATGAACATAGCAAAGCCTACCGCGGTAAAGACAGGTTTCCATGTTACGGAGTCTTTGAAAAGTTTAATGAAGAGGTAGATTAATCCTGTGAATATGAACCAGCCGAAGATGTACTGCAACGAGAACAATTGGAGGAACTGGAGTAGGATGCCTGTGCTATTGTACTGAAGAGGCGTAAGATATTCGCCATGGAAGAACAGTGCGCCGATTCGGATAGTTATGTTTGAGTTAGCTGGATAGTTGAAGTCCAGCATCAAAGAAGAGATGTTGCTCCATGCAGGGTTGCCATGAGTTGTCCACTCAGCCGCGTTTGGTCCTAGCGGAATCGTCAAGTTTACCCATTGATTTAAGGTTGAGGCGTTAGAGAGCAGGCTGGTAAAGTCGTATTGATAAAAGTCAGAGTCACTTAGCGAATACAACGACAAAGACGCACTAGTAGGTACTGCGTCGGGAGAGACTTGTTTTAAAGTTATGGACAGGTTCTGGAAGGCGCCGTTTCCGCAGTCAACATAGGTGGTGTTGCTAAGCGCTGCCATAATGTTGTTGCTGTCTTGGGCGGATAATTGCAAGCTGCTGTTGCCAAACAGGCTATAATATGCTCTTGAATCGCTGGGGGGCAACCCAAACCCAGCTACATAAACGCTATAGTTGTAGAAGTCGTCAAAATTGTTTGTTACGGCAACGTTGGAACCAGCAGTCCACTGGGTTGCGTTGGTGAATGTATTAAGTTGGTCAATGCCTGGTGTGGTTTGTTCAGTGTAGGTGTTAGAGAACTGTACGTACTCGTAACCTACTTCTAATCCTATGAACAAAAGTAGAATGATAAACACACCAAGATACTTGGGGTTACTAACTATGTCCTTGAACACCTTGTGAGGTGCGTAAATCACTTTTAGGATGTCGTCGATAATCAACTGTGTGTTCTCCTAGCAATTTCAAATTTGCGTGCCATTTATTAAGTGTTGTTCAAATTACTTGCCAAACTACAAAAAATTGCGTAGAAAAACCCAAAATAACGTGAAATTTTTAGGTAGCCTTCTTGCATACCTAGAGTATCGCTAATTAACTACCTTCAGCTGTGATTTGTATGGTCAAACTAAGCTTGAAACCTACCCCAATTTAGCTTTGCTGATTTGTTTGTTAATGGCTTCAAGTTGCCTGGGTAAAAACTTTTCATCCATGCAGGCGGGGCACCTTAGGGCTTTGACGTTGCGCAAAACCATGCCGTCCACTACAAAGTCAAACTCCACCTCAACATATTCGACACAACAATTTGGGCACAAAAGCGCTCCTGCTTTGGTATATTTACTGGGTGAATTTTTCGACAAGAACCTTCGCCCAAGCCTCAACTTTCACTGGGTCAGTGTTGTCCAACATGGTTTTATGGAAGTACCGAATGCGTCCTCCAAAGGCTTCTGAAGCAACAAAACATACTTGCGGGTACTTGGCTAAGGTTTTGTCGACGAATCGGGCTTTTGCGTTTTCATAGCTGCCCGGTGTGCCGCCCCAAGATGAAGACGTAAAGAACGCCACACGTTTACCTGAAAAGTCCTGCTTGAGGAATTTGATGGTTGCTCCGTAGACTCTGCCGCTGCGGACGCCTGCTCCAACAACCACGTTTTCGTATTGAGCGAAATCGAGGTCCTGTTGATTTTTGAGGTTAACCAAATCAACCTCAAACCCTGCTTTTTGCAGGTTTTCCGCGATGATTTTTGCTGCTTCTTCGGTTGCGCCCTGTTTGGTTTCGTAAGCAATCAAAGTTTTGCCTTTAGCCATACTGCACTCAACTTGCAATAGGAGATGATGACGGGGGTTATAAATTACTAAGTAAAAAGGTTGTCCAGTGCAAATAAGCTTTTATGTTAGGAATTTGATTTTTGCGCTTCGGTTAGCGCTGCTTTAGGCTTGTACGGGGCATGCGTCGCGTTTTAACTTATCTATTTGGAGGTTTCGGGGGCGACGCGTGTGCCGCAACTGGTGCAGAAAATGGCACCTAAAACATTTTGGGTTCCACAACTGGCGCAAGTAACCATGCCTTGAGCGGGCGCGGGCTGATTTTTGGCCTGCATGCTTTCACTGACTTTTCTGAAGGCTGCTTGGGTTTCTCGGGCTGCCAAAGTGAAGGCTTTTTCCAGTTCCATCCCCACCTGGTAGAAAGCATCACGGATTTCATCTGATGGGTAGGGGACTTTTGCTGTTTTACCAACGGGCGTTTTGGTTCCGCATTTAAAACAGAAGTAAGCACCATCGTCAATTTCGGTGCCACAATTTGAACAATAAACCATTTTAAACAACCCTACCTAAAGCTGGCAGATTGTAAATTTAAGTCTTTACAGAACTTAAAATTGTGTTGAAGAAAAGAGATTTCTGAGGAAAACGGGTGATGACTTCAAAGTTGGGTGCATGTTACGGGATAAGTTTATAAAGTGACTTTGAGTCGATTTTTTTAAAAGTGAAGGGGTAAAACACGGACTCCACAAACACAAACCCAACAATAACTAGAGGCAGCTACGCCCTGAAAGTTCTCCTAACAATAACAGCTGTCTCTCTACTTCTAAATTACGTTGAAACAATGGTCATCCCCGGCATCCCCGCAATACAAGCTGACCTCGCAACCACCCAAACCCTTGCATCATGGATAACCTCCGCTTTTCTCATCGTAGGTGCTGCTGTTTCCCCATTGTTTGGCAAACTCGGTGACATATACGGCAAAAAGAAAATTTTCCTCACTGTGCTGCTCTTCTACATTATAGGTGTAGGCTTAGCAGGTTTTGCCACAAACATATATCTCCTCATAGCCTCGCGGGCAATACAAGGCATAGGCTTTGCCATTGTGCCTTTAGGCTTAGCTATCGTAACCGACATTTTCCCCAAAGAAAAAGTCGCAACCGCACAGGGCATAATCAGCGGAACCTTCGCAATCGGCGCCGCTGCAGGCTTAGTTTTAGGCGCTTACATCGTTGAGGACCTGAGTTGGCAATGGGCATTCCATTCTGCCTTCGTCTTAAGCATACTTCTCTTCATCATCGCCGCAGTGATGCTTAAAAAAGACACGCCGGGCGTTAAAAGCAAAATCGACTATACAGGTGCAACTATATTGATGTCTGGTATCGTGCTTGTACTGCTTTACCTTACCGAAGCGCCAAACATCGGTTGGCAATCAACAGAAAATATCGCCATCCTAATTCCTGGTATCATCCTAACAGTAGGCTTCTTTGTCTACGAAAGAAACCGCGCCACCCCCCTCATAAACCTTAAACTGCTAAAAATCAGAAACGTTCTCATCGCAAACATAGTAGGCATCATCTCCAGTTTAGCTATGTTTCTGCTGTTTTTCGCAGTTGTTTACTATGCGCAGCAGCGTCCCGCACCATACGGCTTAGGCTTAGACACCATAACCACAGGCTTAACTTTGGCGCCTGCAACGTTGGTTATGCTAATAGTTGGACCCGTCATGGGCAGACTTATAGCCAAAGTGGGTCCAAAACCGATACTGGTTCTAGGCGCAGGCATAAGTGCATTGGGCATGTTGCTGTTCATTTTCACCCGCGGCACCACATTAGACTTAACTGTAGCTGTCGCTATCTCGCTGGCGGGCGTGGTCTCAATAATTATTCCCATAGTCAACATGATTTCGGTTTCGCTACCCCCAGAGACCATAGCCGTAGGTTTAGGCATGAACACCATGCTTCGCAACCTCGGAGGAGCCATCGGGCCTGTCTTGGCAACAACAATAATGTCAACCTACACAGACACCCTCCTAAACCCAGTCACCCACCAACCCATCGCGTCACTGGCAAACTCCAACGCCTTTAACTTCATATTCACCCTAGCCATAGCCCTGGTCGTCACTATCATTATCTTAGGTTTAACCATCAAAAACTACACCTTCAGCAATAACAAAAAAGCGTAAACAAATATTAAGGCGAAAAAACTGCCAGCCGTTTTTTTTACTCGCGACTTTTTGCATGCAGTTTTAAAGGCGGGTTTTTCGAGTTTTTCAACTGCTAATGTGCTTTGTTTTTTGCCATAAGTAAAGTTAAAGAGAAAAGGAATCTTCTAATTGAAAAGCAATCGCCATTTTAAAAGGTGAACATGAGCTGCCCATTTTAGAGCTAAACAACGTGTCTTCGGGATACAATAAACAAACTATCTTACACGATATTAGCTTCAAACTGCAGGAACCATCAATATACGTTGTTTTGGGACCAAACGGCGTGGGCAAGACGACTTTGTTTAGAACAATCGCAGGGATACTTGAGCCATTCAGCGGCAAAATCCTCCTCGATGGCCAAAACATAACTAACTCACGTGAAGCTAGGAAGAAAATGAGTTTCTTCTCGCAGAATGCAATGCCTGAAGAGATGACTCTGTATCAGGCACTCAAGTTCTATTCCAACATCGAGGGCGGTGACCCCGATAAAGTTATTGAATTGCTTGACTTGGGCCAACTGAAAGACAAACGTTTTTCCGACCTTTCCCATGGACAAAAAAAGAGAGCCGCTATCGCAAAAGTGTTTCTTAGCGAAAGAGACCTGTACTTGCTAGATGAACCCACTGCAAACCTTGATCCAGTTGCTTCAAAAGAGCTCCGAGACATAATTCTTAAAATAAGCAAAGACAAAATGGTTCTCTACTCCTCGCATAACCTCTATGAAGCCACCGACATCGGCACTTATCTGATTCTAATTAAAAATGGCTCGGTTACGTTGCTTGATAGAATCTCAAACATAAAACCCAAAAATTACCGCGTGGGCATCAGAGCCTCAACCGATATAACTGGAATTGTGGACGCTAAGCATGAGGGCGAATACTATATCTTGAATGTATCCAGCCCTGAAGACGCTGGATTTGCCCTCAGAAAAATCGTTGAAAAAGGCGTCTTGGTTACTGAAATGCGTCAGCTAGATAATCCTCTACAAGAACTCTTCGAAACGCCTAATGCTAAAAAAACTCAGGGGGGCTCTCAAACTGCCAAGTAACACTTTGGTTTTTGCCAAGCGCAGTCTCAGCTTAAGTAAAATACAAGCGGGAATAGGACTGTTTCTGGCTGCCTTTGGAATTTTTACGATAGTTGCCCTCACCCTTTTTGCAGGAAGCTCGAATGCGCAGTTCTTTCTTTTGCCTGTTTCGTTCATGGCTTTTGGGATGCTAATGTTTCCAACACCTGTCATACTGCTCTATGTGTATGACAAAAACAACGGTGTCTTGGAGTATTTGCTGTCGCTTGGATGGAACCAAAAAGACATCTTTAGGCAATATCTGAAAGCCGCCCTCTTTTTGGCACTGACCCTTTTTATCGCCGAAACCATAGCTGTTCTAATCGCGAGCGCCATTGCGGGGTCGCAAGAGGTCTTTGTGTTGGATTTGTTGGTGTTGATGCTCACCGGGTTTCTTGGTTTTTCTGTGGTTTCATTAGTCACTGTGGCTATGATGGCTTTTAGCTCACTGCAGAAGCAAAGGGTAGGTGCAAACAGCCCTCTTGCTCTGGTACTTGGCGTTATTTTTATACTTCCAACATTTTATCTTTCTTTTCTCGGCTTTGTCCCAGAACTCATAGTTGAACTATTTCTGGCGATGTTGGCTGGTGCACTCGCAGCTGTATTGCTGATTCTGTCAAGTAGGCTTATTAGAAGAGAAAAAATGCTTCCATGAGTCCACAAATCTTTAGCTACCCTGCAATCTTATAATCACTTAAACCCTAACGCAACCATATAATCCGCAACTCAACAATCTAATGCAAAAGATTTGCAGAATAATAAAAAGATGAAGGATAAAATAAAGGGGTTAGTTGTTGTTTAGCCTACAAGTTTTTTGCGTGCGTCCTCTATCAATGTAACCGTCTGGTCACGCCATGCTTCGAAGCCGTCTGGTGTTGCGGGGTAGGTGTTGTAGTGCGCGCTTAGTCCTCGCATCATAGTGACGGTTATGCGGAGTTTGTTTAGGAAGCCTACGCGGCGTATGCCTCGGAAGACGCGGCGGGCGGTTTCGGTGATGTTTAGGTGGAAGTCGTCACCCATGCCTGCTTTGAGTACGTCGTCTTCGGTCATGAGTTTCTCAGCCATTCCGTAGTTGAGGTCTTCGTCACTGCAGGAGAGCAAAAACATCTTGAAGACGTCTAGGGTGCCTTGTTTTTTGCCGTAGGTTTCGATGTAGCGTTTGTTGTAGTTCCAGAGAGCTTCTCTGGTGGGTTCGCCTTTGCTTAAGGCTTCGGCGATTTGCTCGCCCGCGAAGTAGCCGCTTAGCATGCTGGGTCCGATACCGCCGCCGTGAATGGGATTAACAAGCGAGGCAGCATCGCCAACCAGCATGATGCCGTTTCCAACCATGTTATCCCATGGTCTGCGGACGGGGTCAAACCATGAGCCACCAGTTAAAACCAGTGAGCCATCAAAAATCGGCTTCTTAAACGCGGTGTCGTAGAGTTGCTGTCTGGGGTTGGGGTAATTGTCGCCGCGCATGAGTATGCCTAAGCCGACGTTGACGCGGGCACCGCCTTTGGGAAAAACCCAGATGTAGCCGCCTGGTGAGGCTTTTTGGTTGAGGTAGATTTCACAGAAGCGGGTGTTTTCGGTTTCTTGTTTGAGTTGGCGGATTTCTCGGTAGCAGGCTTCTACGTCTTGGTTTGCGATTTCGCGGTCAATGCCCAACTCGGCAGGTAGCTGTTTGCGTACCATGCCAAAGTAGCCTGTGGCGTCCACGACGACTTTGCTGTGCATCTCGTTGACTTTACCTGTTTTCATGTCTTTGGCGGTGATGCCTGCGACTGCGTCTTTGTCGATGATTGGGGAGCGGAAGTTGGTGCTGTCCAGAAGGACTGCACCTTTGTCGACTGCTTTCTTTAGCAGCCACTGCCCAAATAGGCGCCTGTTGAGCAGAAAGCCGATGAAGTCTTTGTCGGCTATGGTGAAGATTGTTTCTTCGTCGGGGCTGAAGATTTTTATGCCATCAATTTTCGCTTCTAACTCTCCGCCTTGGGGTTTTTCCAAGCCTAAAAATTTGAGATGGTGTTCGCCTAGGGCGTCGCCGCAGATTTTTTCTCCGATTTCTTTTTGCGGCTTTTTTTCCACTAAAGCGACACTTAAGCCTTTTTCAGCGATGGTTTTTGCAGCTAGGCAGCCTGCGGTTCCTGCGCCTACAACTATGGCGTCATATTTTTCCAAGTTTGGTTCCTCAATTCTACTGTTAACTTTACTTTGTACACTCACTTGTATTAGTAAACAAATATAAACTATGAAGTAACCAAATCCACACCGAGTGTAACCCACATGAGCACACCCTTAACGTTAAGCGTAGAGTTCCGCAAACTGGTCGAAGCCCGTATGAACCAAGTCCTCGTTGGCGTCGAAGAGGTTTTCAACCAAATTACAGAAAAACAAAACATCACCCCAACCGAACTCAAAAACGAACTAGAAAGCTTGCAGGACAGCTTTAACTTTTTGTTCCAGAAATGGAGCCTTGAAATCCTCTACACCCTGCTGCTTAAAGACGCCATTGGGTTTGCAGAAATCAAAAAAACCCTTTCCGTCAACTCCCGCACCCTCTCTGACAAACTCAAAATGCTCAAAAAACATGGTTACATAAGCCGAAAAGTTTCAACTGGACCGCCACTAAAAGTCGAGTATTCGCTAACCCCAAAAGGAAAAAACACGGTGCTGCTTGCATTGCCGCTACTGTACTATTCGAGTTCTGCTTAAACGGACGGTTTAGGCTGGTTTTTTCTTATCAGTTGCGGTAGGCTGGTGGATTCTTTTACGGTTTCAAACACCATGCATGTGAGCGTTTTCTCTAAGCCTTTGATTAGCCGTAGCTTATCAACCACGAACCTTCCGATGGCTTCAACGTTTTCTCCGCGGAGCTTAACTATCAGATCCCAGTCGCCTGTGATTATGTGGACTTCTTGGACTTCGGGAAAGCGGGCGATTTCTTCGGCGACTTGCCGTTGGGAGATAGGGGTGTGGTCTTCGTTTTTTGCTTGGTAGGAGACGGATGCCAAGATGAAGGCGGTGGTGGCGAGGTTGAGTTTTTCTGGGCTGAGGATTGCGCGGTATTGTTTTATGA
>JBJKPJ010000135.1:0-14581 GCA_046706605.1 Bathyarchaeia archaeon
GTGATTCTCCAGCGAATGCTGCCAGCAAATTTTTTTCAGTTTGACTACCAACAAAATCCATGTATATATATTCTCCTGCATTTTTAGGTGCAAGCGAAAAATAAAAGGGTTCCCAGCAGAAAACAGCGTTATGTATATGCTTTTATCTTTATTTTGACTATATGTTTTGTTTGCCGGATGATGAGAAGGCATTAGGTTGACGTAACAGGATGAAAACTCAGAGTTACTCGGACGGCAACGTACCAGAAGAAGAATTCAAGAAGTTTAAAGAAGAAGCTACTCCAAAGAAGACTGCGCTACCAGAGAGAAAATCTTCCCCGCCATTGAAACATTTATTGCTAGCCACCGCTTAAAAAATGCTCAATTCGCGTTTTTATGCTAGTCAAGTGATTCAGTAACAAGGCTCTTTTTATCGCGGTTAGTGACGGCAGCGCGACAAGCACTAAAACAGTATTTACGGCCTTCATTTTAGCAAATTTATTTGCCGATTTTTACCATTAAGGGAATTTAGATGCACACTTGCGAAAAATAGGGTTTAGAGCCCACCTCTTGCTTTTTATCTTGCCCTTGTTGCTGTGACACTTAGGAATAGAAAAAACCAGCAAGTCAAGAAATTTTGACTAAACAAAGTCAAGATATTTTTACGAATAGGTTTTTATCGCCTTTAATTTCTTAGTACTAAGCATGGTTGGCAAGAGGAAAGCTTTTGCATTAATCCTATCTCTTGTTGTTACATTTTCATTTTTGATCTTGCCATTAGCTAAGCCTGTAAACGCCCAAATCACAAGTCATTACGGTGCAAAAGTAGGTGATTCAGGTGCGAAACTAGTTGGCTTCGTCCTAACCGTTTACAGCCCCGACAATCAGACCGTTTTCAACACTACACTACCGCTTGTATTCAAGATAGGCTGGATTTATGGATTAATTTTTGAGCCAAACGCCATTATGTATCCGAATTATACTTACTGCATTGATAACAATCAACCAGTCAACATACCATCCAACCAAACTTCAGAAAGCTACCTTGATTTTAAAGCTAATCAATCGTTTTCAATCACAGTAGATATTTCAAACTTAACCAATGGTAAACATCAACTTGTGATTGGTGCTGGATTGGAATATTGCTTTGTTAACTCCGCACCTGATTTAATTTTTAATCAAACTACTACGCCTATCACCTTTACGGTGGATAACCAAACACCAACTTTAGTACCTACTCCGACTGTTCCAGAGCTATCTTGGTTAGTGATTGTGCCTTTGCTTCTATCTTTGTTCTCTGTTGCTGTGATATTCAGGCATCGAAAAACCCAGCCAAGTCAAGAAACCTTGACTCAGCTCAGTCAAGAAGCGTTTACGAATACCCTTTTATCCGCTTTACATGCCTATTGATAGGCATGGGTAAAATAAGCAAGAATCTTGCAGTATCCCTAACGCTCATCATTGTTGTGTCATCTCTGAGTTTGCTCACGGTTAAGCCTGTAAATGCTCAAGCAGTACCTACGCCATCTGTTCCACAATTCACTTTCAAGCTGGTTGGTAATTCCTCTTATGTGCAAAATGTAACAGTAGCAATAATCAAGAATAACGGTGCTTCGTATTACAATTTCAGATATAAATGGCATGACACATATGAATGGAATTATTATCCATTCAACCCAAATGATACATATGGGTACAATCTTTATGGTGCTTTTTCCGTTTCCGTTGCCAATCCTGCTTCATCTGCTGACTACACGGAAATTATTATGAATAATTTTTTGCATTTTTCATCCGTCCAAGCTGGTCTGCTTGACATTCAAATTCAAGGATTGTTTGGAAGCTATAACGCAACTCCAAGCAATAACCAAATATTTCCTGAATTAGGCACAGCATATGATTTTGTTTTTAACGGAACAGTAAGCGATTGGAGCAGTACACAGACCTTGCAAGTTGATGGCACTAACCTTACGCCATCCTCTGATACATCTCCAATAATAACGCCAACTCCTACCGTTCCAGAGCTATCTTGGTTAGTGATTGTGCCTTTGCTTTTGGCCTTGTTCTCTGTTGCCGTGATAGTTAGGCATCGGAAAACCTTCGACCAACGTAAATAGCAAATAGGGAAATGCGGGTCTTTTACTCTGCCCTCAATCTTGAAAAGAATTTAAACTAACTTTAAACGATTCCTTGCGAAAGGAAGGTTTAAACAAAAATCGAAGGCTCGTGAAAAGTGATAATTCTAATTTGAAACGTGAAGTTTTGTTATTTTCGTAAAATAATGAGGAAACTATAGGCGAAGAAGTCTTGGAATCCAAACTTTTCTTTCATCCTAAGATATTTCGCAAAGAGCGTTTGCATTTGGCTCTTTCTCCTATATTTGGTCCGAGCCCCAGCGACCTGGCTAACGCACCAAATTTTAAATAATGTTGAGAAAATAGCGGATGATTATTGGGTTTTAGAGACAGAAAAAGAAAAGAAGATCGGGTTATAGTAAATCTTAGGGTTCATTGCTTGAGTGCTAAAGACAATATTAATGAGCTTCAGGGTAATACGTTGCGAGTTTACCTTTTGATGCTTCAGAACTCAAAGACCTCTATTGGACCAAGAGATGTCCAAAGAAAATTGGGTTTTTCGAGTCCAAATTTAGCAGTCTACCACTTAGACAAGCTTGTTGAACTTGATCTTGCAAAAAAGGACCTTGGCGAATACCATTTAGTTGACACAGTTAACGTCAGGTTTTTCAAGCAATTTGCCAGAATTGGTGGTTACATCTTACCAAGACATATGCTCTATGCTTCTTTGTGGACGACACTGTTTGTCTTTCTTGTTATAACTTTTAAGGATTTAAGTTTCTATAGCGTATTTGCGCTTCTTCTGGGTTTAATAGGTCTTGTTATTTTTTGGTTTGAAGCCTGGAGATCTTGGGTATCAAGACCACGTTAACTAAACCTACTCAACAATACAGTCCATTTTATGTTGTTTGAGCTTTTAGCATTCAAGAGTTTGCAGATTTGATTAAGCGAATTGCATAGAAGGACAAAAAATAGCGGTCGTCATTTGTATGAGAGACATCTTTTTGGGCGTAACGCGCGCTTTTACAAGCAATATCAACATTTAAGCCTGTCTCACAAACAAAAAGAAAAATAATCAAAAAAGTAATGCATATAATAGGTAAACTTCAATTAAGAATCATACCAGCGCCTAATTTTATCCGCAACGTTTTTTGAATAGTGGAATTCGATAAGTTTTTTGAAATTATGTTCTTTTTTCAGATTCTTATTTTTCATCCTCAAACCCCATTGCACTCAAGCTATCGAACTCATTTTCGTTCTCCTTAACCAAAATAGTTTATTGTTATGAGACAGGAGTTGGCGAAGGTGATGGCGTGGGAGTAGCTCCAGCACTTGTTACAACTGCTGTAATTACTGGTCTAAAGTTTCCGCTACTACTTATAGCACCGGCATTTGGCTGAATATCAATTAATAATTTGGTCTCTTGATTTTGGCTTATAGTAAATTGCACAGTTATATCTATGTGTCCTGAAGGTACATTGAGTTGTTTAGTTGTGCCATCGGGAAATGTTGCTAATGCAGATGAGACTTCCATGCGGATTGTGTTATAGTTTCCTGTTGATAGCTGTGTTTGTGATATTTCCTCGCTTAGGTCTTTAAGAGATAATAGGTCGAAACTCACTGGCTGACTGTTTAATAGGTTAAGTTCTATCCAGGAGCCGGTTTGGCCGCCCTGAACATATATGCTAGTTATGGTAAGATCCAGTTTTTGCAGCTCTACTGGTGCATCTTTTACTGAAATACTTAGCGTTCCCATAGCGTTACCGTTTACGGGATTGTTTAATGGGCTTAGTCCTGAAACTAGAAAAGTAGCGATGATGATACTTGCGATTACTACACCAGTTATTGTGTAAATTCCGATTTTTCGTTTACTTGCTGCCATTTTGAATCTTAGTTAGAGATAATTGATAGGTATATTTAATTCAATGCACTTGTACAAGTTGTTCAAACAGTTGTACAATTAGAAGCGCGCTCGCCTATAGTTTCTCTTTTCTCCAAAAACCAGTACCCCAGAATAATTAGTCAAGAAAAACTGACTTAGCTTAGTCAAAATTCCTTTACGACAACCCTTAAAGCAAAACGTCGCTATGGGAAAATGCAAGATGAGATGGATAAGATTGAGGAAGACAGCGCTAACAAAGACGTTCACCATTATACTTCTTTCTGGACTAATCTTGACCAGTTTAGGCTTAGTCCAATTATCAGCAAAAGCAGAAAACTTAGCTCAGGCACCATCAATTTCTTCAGTCAGTCCGATCGTTAGTTCACAATTACAAACGATTACGATTCTAGGCAGCGGTTTTGGAAATGTATATCCCCAGACGGAGGGTCTTGGTGATGGCTCAGTTGATACTGTTGGTGGAGGATCAGCGCCGACCATCCAGATTCGGGATAACAGAATAATTGACGGATGGACTGCCGGTTATGAAGACCAATACAGCTTCAACGCTATTGGAATTGTTCTGGTAAGCTGGTCAGACACGAAAATTGTCTTAGGAGGCTTCGGTTCAGCGCTAAGCACTACAGGACCAGGTCAATGGAACCTGATGCCGGGGGACCCACTGCAAATACTAGTAATGGTCTTGGGACAAGTGGCTACATACGATGCGGTAGTTACTGGAATATCAGGAAACACGATTCCTCAAAGTGGAGCGCCAACTATTTCTTCGGTCAGTCTGATTTTAGCCGACCAAACACAAACGATAGTCATTACTGGGACGGGTTTTGGAAACACTCAGCCGACTACGGTAAGCCTTGGCGACGGTTCGATTAATACAATCGGTCAAGAAGGTACTCCGGTGATTCAAGTTCACGATGATGGATGGTACGGCTGGGAAGCAGGCACCCAAGATGGTCCTAACACTGGCGCAGACTTAATCGGTGTTATTCTGCTTAGTTGGTCGGACACAAAGATTGTTCTTGGAGGCTTTGGCTCAGTACTGTACACTGACGGCCAGTACAAAATTTCGAACGGAGACCCAATCCGAATAGTAGTTATAACATCTAACGGCGAAGCAACATACAACACACAGGTCGCAGCAGGCAAACCCGCAAGTTCTACAACAACTACTCCGCTATCCTCAACAGCCATCAGCAGTTCTCCATCACCTTCTTTTTGGCTAATCATGAACACCATCTCTTTGATAATAATTGCAATCTTGTTAACTGTAATCATTGCTTTGCTGCTCCTTATGAGGCAACAAAAAGCCGGCAATTTTACGCAAGGTTTGGCAGAATAATTATCACCGGTTTTTCGACTCTAATTAAGAATTATGTTGAGATTTACTAAGAGATACGAGCAATGAAACATGTTTGGGCTGCTACGTCGTCACGCTAATTGGCAAACAGCAGTCATTCTTTTGTGTGTCTTTGGTTTGTGTGTTCGCGATCCTGCATGGTGTTTTTTATAATTGCTGCTGTCATCTTTATCGTTTTAATAATAAGCAATTATGATTTTGTCAGAAGTACTCCTTGTTACTTGTTTTTTTATTCTTTGACCGCATAAAGAAAGGAATCGTTGGGCAATTACAAAGTTCACTAAGATTTTGTTATTGTCCAACAAAAAAATAAAGGAAAGAAAAAAATGCAAAAAAACAATAAAATTTTAGCAATAGCGATAGCTATTCTCCTAGCAGCTTCCACCGGAACATCGATGCTCATTTCAACTGCCAACGCACATGATCCTACTTGGTCAATACCAACATACGCCTACTGCAACGTAGCGCCAGACCCATGCGGTCTAGGACAATCAGTTACTGTAGGCTTCTGGTTTCAAATACCCCCACCAACTGCATCAGGAGCACTAGGAGACAGATGGCACAACTTCAAAGTAACAGTCACCAAACCCGACGGAACAACCGAAACACTAGGACCATTTACATCAGATGACACAGGAGGAACCTGGACAACATACACGCCAACTTCACTTGGGAACTACACTTTTGTATTTAGCTTCCCAGGACAAACTCTAGCTGGTGAGAATGGAGCAAGCTCACGAAATGAATACATAGGCGATTACTTTGAGCCTTCAACAAGTGAACCCGCAGAATTAACAGTACAAGAAGACGCAATCCCACCCATCCCGACAAATCCCCTTCCAACAACTTTCTGGACACGCCCGGTGCAATCTGGAAACGGAGTTTGGTCAACAATCACTGGGAACTGGCTTGGATTAGCATCACACAGCTTCGCCAACACAGGACGATACAACCTTACAGGGGACTACAATCCATATACTTTAGCACCCAAAACTGCCCACGTACTCTGGACAAAGCCAGTAGCATTTGGCGGCTTAGTCGGAGGCGAATTTGGCGGAACAGACACTAGCAATTACTATTCAACTTCGCAATACGAACCAAAATGGGCACCAATCATCATGAACGGTGTAATGTACTACGAGTTGTATCCAGGCAGTTCCACTAATCCAGTAGGCTGGATCGCGGTGGACCTGCGAACAGGACAAACACTATGGACGCATGATTCCACTGAAACACTAAGATGCGGGCAACTGCTACAAATGGTAACCCCCAACCAATATGGTTCAATTGCATACTTGTGGAGCACTGGAAATCCTCTCGGCGCATCACTTTCATCAACTACCGTCCTCACAGGACTTTCATACAACATGTATGATGCCATGACAGGCGACTATATTCTTAGCATTGCCAATGGAACATCAATGTCACTTACAGAAGACGAAAGCGGGGATTTGATAGGTTACTACGTCAATGCAAGCACAGCCAATGAATATAACGCTCCCACGCTTAACATGTGGAACTCAACACAAGCAATCATGTACCCCACAAGTCAATACAACCCTGGCGTAACTACTCCAAATTGGATGTGGCGACCAAGACAAGATAGTGTCATTGATTTCCAACGAGGCGTAGTATGGACAGTACCACTAGCAACCAGCTTACCGACAGGTGATTTCCCAACTCGTCTCGCGATAAAAACTGTTAACAGCGGTGTAGTTTATCTAACAGCAGGAAACGCCACTTACTTCAACACCGGCTATGAAATCGAAGCAGGCTACAGTGCAACAGATGGCTCTCAACTATGGGTAGCAAATCGAACACTTACACCATTTACAAGAGAATCCATGACTACCGCAGGATACGGAATCTTTGTTAACCTTCAATCAGCAACAGGAGTACTAAATGGCTTTAGCATGAATACAGGCCAAAAAGTTTGGGGTCCTGTACAACTTACAGGTGACAATGGCAACTTCCCTGTGCCAAATCCATATAACAGCATCGGCGGCTACCAATCAGTGCTTGCTAACGGCGTCATTTACTTGATGGGTTTTGGAGGAGACATGTGGGCTATTGACATATTGACAGGGCAAGAAATATGGTACACAAACACCAACACCGTGACTGGCTTTGCAGGGTCTGATACACCCTACGGCGTGTGGCCTCTTTGGGTATTCAGCGGGGGGTCAGTTGCAGATGGAGTATGGTTCCTAAACGAGGGTCACGAATACAGTCCACCACTATTCCGTGGAGCGCAGCAACTTGCAATAAACACCACTGATGGCTCTTTAGTATGGAGCATATTGGGCTTTGATGTAACAAACGGTGCCACTATTGTCGATGGAATAATGACTGTATGCAACGCGTACGATAACCAGCTCTATTCTTATGGTAAAGGACCCAGTGCCTTGACAGTTGAAGCACCTGCTGTTGGTGTGACAACTGCGTCGCCTGTGACGATCAGCGGAACGATTCTGGATATTTCTGCAGGTTCGCAACAAGCAGCACAAGTAGCTAATTTCCCCTATGGATTGCCATGCGTTTCCGATGAGAGCATGACGCCATGGATGGAATACGTTTACATGCAGCAACCGTTTTCTAATGATGTTTCTGGTGTTCCAATATCGCTAAGTGTTGTTGACGCTAACGGCAATTACCGCCAAATTGGTACCACTACAAGTACTATCTATGGCACCTACAGCTACAGTTGGACTCCTGACATTCCAGGCGACTACACCGTTATTGCAAGTTTTGCAGGCTCAGAATCGTATTATCCATCTTCAGCTTCAGCTGCCTTCTATGCAAGCGACCCAGCACCAACACCCTCACCAGTTCCTATAACAGCTGCACCTTCAACTGAAATGTACTTTGCAGCCAGCACAATCGCCATAATCATAGCTATCGCAATAGTGGGCGCATTGATCCTGAGAAAAAAGACCTAAACCTGTAAAAACAAATCCCCTTTTTCTTTTTTTTGATTCATGGAAAAATGTGGGCTGAGTGGACTCTGGTTAAAATTGCAACAGCTTCTGCCATTCGGGGTCCTATTTGATCTTTTTGTTTTTTTGACTTAAAGAATTTTGTGGAAGCACACACTAAAATTATATTTCTCTTTTTGCTCCACAGTTTGGGCAGGCAAGGGCTGTTTCAGGATAGGCTGCCTGGCAATATTCACAGGTAACGAGTCGAATTTTCGGTGGCTCATTTGTTGGTCTTTGGTTTTGTGGAATTACTTGTAATTGAATTGTTTTGGTTGTTACGTCAGGTCTTCCATGAACGGCTATAACTCCTTTGACTTCCCATATTACGTTATCGTCGATTGACATGTAGGTTGGGCGGCCACTGGCGGGGATGTTTATGCTGAATTTGAAAGTTTTGTTAAGTCCATTGATTAATTGAGTTGCTGGATTGCAGACGGGTTTTGCTTGGTAGAGACAGTGAGTTTCAGTTACTGACCTTGTAACCATTCGTTTAAGGGCAGGATCGTATTCTGTTCTTTGGACTTGCGCGGTCTCAATGCAGTTGAGTTCACAACGTATCTCTTCTGCATCTATGGTTTCATGGGGTAAAATTGTGAAATTTCCGTCCAAACTGTCGCCTAAGACGACGTATTCATCAAAAAGTTGTAAGTTAACGTCTGCCTTTGGCGCAACTAAGTGTTGTCCAAGCTTCTTAAAGAAACTCATCAGTATCACAAAATAGTGTGGGAACTGGACTTAAAAGTTTTTCAACAAGTTAACGCCTTACTCGAATCGGGCGCTATTTCCTAAAGTAAATTAATGCGTAATTGATCTTACGCCCTTTTTAGTTAACCTATTTCTTACGGCACAACATTTCTGTCTTCTCTTTTTTGTTTATCTTAGTACCTGTCTGTGCGTGTCTGCATCTAACAGAAGATAAGAGAAAGTAAGAAAAGAGTAGAAGTAAATTAGTAAGAATAAAGAGAGAAAAAGATTAAAATTTAATCGTTCTCTCTCTCTCCTTCGTCATAATCATCTTCTTCTTTATCTTCTTCTTATTCTTCTTCTATCCTCTTGCTCACCGTACTTTCTCACAACTCACTTACTTACTCACACAAAACAAACAGACACACAAAACAATGACAATAATTTTAAGTCAAGAAACACCCAAAAAAGATATTGTGAGAAGAGAGAAGTTGCTCTTAAGTTATATCAGGTTTTAGCATAGTATCGTTTACCATCTTTTTCGCCACATCTTAGGTTTCCAACTGCATACTGCGCTTGTATAACCGCCTCAACGTAAGCCAAATCCAAAACTGTGTTGGCTACCTTCTTCTGAGAAGGTAACTGTGGTCTATGAAGAGAACTCGTCAGTATCAGCTGGCTTAACTCGTCATAGGAATAGAACTTGCCTGCGTCCATTTTTTCTAAGAAGTATTTGCATTGTAAATCAAACACTTTTTCCATATCTCGCTCATCAAGCGGCAATAAAGAAAGCTCCAGAATGTAGTTTTACTCACACGCTAAAGTGTTTTTCTACACACTGTAGTTGCTGACATCCCCCGAACACATTGATAGTGAGTCTCACTTTTCTTTCTCAGGCAGAGATGGCGCACCTGGGAGATAGATTGCTTTCTTGCTTATCTCAAAACTACAAGAACCTTTATGGGTGCGACAGTAATCTTCGCAGTCCTCCGCAGTTGTCTTGTCCGCATAGCCAAGACCACAAATGTCGCAAAGAAAAACGATTTTGTTTCCAATCTTTTTTTCCGTTACCAAAATCAACGCTTCCTCCCAATAAGTTAACGAGAGTAAGCTAAAAAAATATATGTTGAATAGTCAGATTCTCAGTAAAGACTGAAATCCTAAGGAATAATCAATTGAGTAATAACGATGAAATGCCCAACTTGTAACAAACACGGTAAAAAGGTCGCTAATCAAACCGTGAAACACATCCTCAAAGCCAAATATAAAAGCAAGACTGGCGAAAAGGACTATTATCTGTGCATGACTCCTGACTGTGATGTCGCATATTATAGTTCGGAATCGGTTTTTGATAAATCAGCTCTCAAAGTACCGCTTTGGTACAAGAAAGATGCAAACCCCAAATACGCTTGCTACTGCAGAAAAATAACACAAGAAGAGGTCGCAAAAACTATCCAAGAAACAGACCTTAGAGAAGCAAATGATAGTATGTTTCATCTTCGAGGAGATGTCGCATGCAACTGTGAAGTTAACAACCCTACAGGACAATGCTGCCACTACGAATTCAACAAGATAATTGAAAACGCCCTTAAAGCTAAGGCTGAAGGAAAGGCTACTTCAAATCGGAAAATCGTTAGCTTGAAAAAAGTGGCAAAGTAACTGTTCTTGGAATCCACTCTTTCCTTTCATCTCTCAGATACTTCGCAAACAATAAAGCCTCTTCGCAAAGCAGAGTGTCAATAGTCTGTCTACTGCCGACTTTGATTCTTTCAAGGTTAACCATGCGGTCAAAGAATGCATTCAAATCTTCAGCTAACTTATCGGTTTTATACTCTTTCAGGTGTATTTTCTTGCCCATCTTGAGATGCATCATGAAATCTGACAAGTACGAAGTCTTTTTTTGTGGAATTTCTTAGCTCGTTCAATCAGAAAATCATATTTAAAAAAAAGCGGATGAAAAAGAGGGATGACCTATGCCTGATGAGCCTGATACCAGGGATAGTGAGCCTTAGGATTGTGTTGTCAATTCTTCGTATTTGCTTGCTAACTTGGTCATTTCAAGCTCTAGCTTTTGGTGGCGGATGTACTTTCTGAAAAGTCTATGATATAACTGGAAGGTCTTCATTTTCCTGTTTAAACGTTTAACTGCGGTCATTGATAGTCCTGGCTGGGATAGCATTTCCAAAGTTATTGCATTATCCCACAGATTCTCTTCAACCGACGGCAGTTTAACAGGAACGTTAAGGTTGATTCGGGTTTCCTTTCTTTTCGACGACATTGTTATCCCCCCTGTGCAATTTCATCACGGTTATCCTGTGAGTCTTCAACGGGCTTTTGTACTTCAGTAGGTTCCTGTTTAGTTTCAACATGCTTATCCTCGATACGCTCCCGTTTTACCCAGTCCTCATATTTCCTAGTTAATTCAAAGAGCTTCTTCTCAAGTCCTCTGTAATCCAAGTATTCTGCAAACTTGACCTGATACACGCTTGAAGCTTGGATAAGGCTTCGCAGACGCATAACCTCAGTTTTGGATAAACCAGGAGTTTGAAGCGCCTTCATAGCACCAGCCAACATCCCAAGAGCCTCCTCTACATTGTACAATTCTTCAGGCAAAACAATCTCGCAAGAAGAAGTAGTCCCGTTAGAACCACACTGCTGGACTACTTTTAAGCCAATACGCTGAAGCTTCTTCATCACAGCCTCCTCACTCTTACCCATTGCCACCGCAATCTCAGAGACCTTGCAGCCTTGACTGCGCAATTCACGAAGCTGCTTTTCCTCTTGGTGTGTCCACGGCTTACCCTTAGGCACCCGAAACAGCACCCCCATCACTTGACCTCTCAGAGCGTCTTAACAATCGTTTTTGCACTGCTTTTGCATCTCCTGTCTTGAAGATTTGAGCCATATCTTCTATCGGCTCAACCTCAAACTCTCTAATCTTATCAGCCACCTGCTTGAAAAGCAAATACAAAGCCTCATTATGCATGTCACCTTTTGCAAGGCGAGCAAGAAGTCTTTCTGCAAGACGCGTTGCAAACATTCTCTTCCACCACTCAGCCTGCTTATGGAGCAAAATCTCCAAACAAGTTTCTATAGACCTGATCCGCTCGTCAACCTCGACTAATGGGTCATAGTAACTGGTTTCTACTGTCTTTCCATTTTCCACTATGGATACTTTGACTTTGCGCTGAAATTCAGGCTTGTCCAGAATGTTCTGTTTCTCCTTATTGGCTTGGTTTAGCTCTCTTCTGTAACGCTCAATTAGTTCCATAGCACCTGAAGCCTCAACCTCCCGTGCAACATCCACAAAGTCATGAAGCAGCCGCCAACTGTATTGTTCGTTCAACCAGCGAATTTCTTTAAAAATAGCATAATCTATCAACTCTCCGTAAGCTTCAGTTATTGCTAACAACTTTGAGAATTCTTCTTTCTTCTTTTCCTGTTTTTTCTTTAAAAGTTCAACGTCACGTAATGGTGCAATCTGCTTTGGATGCCACAATTCAGGTTGAGAAGCGAAGTATCTTACAAACCCTTGGAAGGTTAAGCTAAAGAGCGTGGTTGTTACGCCTTTTTCAGATATCTGGGTCTTGACCGGTTCAACTAAACCTTCTTTTTGCAAAGCGTTAATAGCTTTGTGTACAGTGGAATAGAAAAGTTGCTTTTGCTCTTTTATCTCCCACATATTTAGTGCTTTTTTCTCTGCGAGGGCTTTGATAACCTCTGATTGCGCGTCAATTTTTCTGTGGTGTTCTTCCGTTTTCTCGTTAAGACCACTCATACTATCACTTACTTGGAATGCTACAACTTACGAGTGATATATAAAGAATTTGCAGGAAATTTATAACAGAAAAAACAAGAAAGGAAAATTCAACCTGAAAATTAGACCCCAAGGACACAAATAGTTTCCGTAAGCGATTATCTTTATTTTGGATTCATAAATATTTTTAACAAAAACACACTTTGTTTTATGACTATCTAACTCAGGCATGTTGAATTATGGCTGTTTCAAAGGCTCTAGAGCAGAAAAATAGAATTCGCGTTCTGCACGTGGATGATGATGCAGCAACGCTTGAAATTTCAAAACAGATTCTGCTGGATATGGATCCAGCTTTACTAATTGATAATGTGTCTTGCGCGGATGAAGCCTTCAAAAAACTATCATCCAAAACTTTTGATGTTGTGGTTTCCGATTATGAAATGCCCCAAAAAGACGGTCTTCAATTCCTAACGGAGCTACGGGAACAAAACAACAAAATTCCCTTTATTCTGTTTACAGGAAAAGGCAGGGAAGATGTAGCCGTCAAGGCACTCAACTTAGGTGCAAAAGGCTATTATCATAAGCAGGGTTCACCTGAAACTGTCTATGGCGAACTATCCCATGGTATCCGTTTGGTGGCGGAAGCTGCAAAAGTCAAAAATGACCTTTTAGAGAGCGAAAAAAGATACCGGACAATTTTGGAGCAGGCTGCAGAAGCAATTTTCATTCACGACAGAAATGGTCAAGTTTTGGATGTGAACATTCAAGCCTGCAAAAGCCTTGGATACACAAGAGACGAGCTTCTGAAAATGAAAGTTAGCGATATCTCCCCTTCTGCAACAGTTGAAGGAGATTTAATCTGGCCCCAAGTGCTTTCTGGTCATGCTCTCACATTTGACGGCAAGCAAAAACGTAAGGATGGCAGCTTTTTCTTTGTAGAAGTATGCTTGAACCCTATAAAAATTGGTAATGAAGCATTGATTATTGCTTTTGTTCGTGACATTGACGAACGCAGAAAAGCAGAAAAAGAAATGGAGAACCTACAAGAATTCAATCAGAGTGTGATTGATTCAATCGCAGAAGTATTATTGGTTATTGACCCTAAAGATTATAAAATTTTAGCTGTGAACGGTGAAGCAGAAAAAGAATTAAAAATCCCCCGAGAAAAACTAGTTGGAAAAACCTGCTACGAAGCGACCCATCATTGTAGTTCTCCATGTAAAGAACCGCACGTTTGCCCTCTTCTTGAGGCATTAAAGACAGGTAGAGTCGCATCTGCAAACCATGTTCATCTTGATAGTGACCAAAACAAAATAGATGTAGAAATTTCTGTGTACCCATACACAAACATGAAAGGCGAGATAACAAGGATAGTTCATCTTGCTCGGAATGTCACTGCACAGAGAAAAGCAGAAGAAGAGCTAAAAATTGCTGCAAACGCATTTGACTTAGCAACGGATTCCATAATGGTTATTGGTTTAGATGGAAAAATCATCAAGTTCAACGAAATGACTTGTATCCTATACGGTTACTCTAAAGAAGAATTAGAGAAAATGAGCCTTCAAGACATTGATACTCCTGAAACCGCAGCTCAGATTGAATCAAGAATTAAGATTCTTCTTGAAAAGGGAAGCGCAGTTTTCGAAACAGAGCAAGTAAGTAAAGACAAAACAATCGTACCAACAGAAATTCATGCTCGCCTGATTGAATCCGAAGGCAAAAAAATAATTATTAGTGTAATCCGCGACATATCCGAGCGCAAAAAGAATGAAAAAGACATCAAAATGGCAGCTAATTTATTCAACTTAGCTAATGATTCAATTTTTGTTGTCGATTTACACGGAAATATTGTAG
>JBJKPJ010000136.1:0-5752 GCA_046706605.1 Bathyarchaeia archaeon
TGGTGAATTTTCAGAAGAATTTTAGCGTAATCAGACAGGAAGGCGACGCAGTGAACGCCGCCATTGAGAAGGGGTCGTTTGTTGTTGACCAAGAAGGGGCGTTTCTTCCCGAAGTCGTGGTCTTAAACCAGGCTGCCAGACAGTTAAGCGAAGAGTTTGGCAAAAAAATTCAGTTGCGGGTCTCAATTTTTGGTCCCATAGAGCAGTACCTGCATGAAATTGGAGCCACAGCTTACCCCGACGTACTGGACGGGTTTGCCCAGACAATTAATCGCTTTGCAAAAAACTGCATCCTAAACAACAAATACATTGAAACCAAAGTTGTATCCATCGATGAACCAAGCCTTGGACACACCAACCTAACAGCCACCCCAGAGCTGGTTCGGAAGACGCTTCAGAAAGCCTACGATTTTTCGGGTCCGACAAAACAGATTCACCTGCATTTTGCCACTGGAATACAGGATTTACTGGCAGTAGAAGGCTTGGATGTACTTTCGTTTGAGTATGCTGCGTCTCCCAAAAACATTGACGCTGTTCCAAAAAGTATGCTTGAAAAAGCGGACAAGCAAATCCGCGTGGGCATCGCCCGAACCGACATCGACACCATTTGGGCCGAGCTCTACGAGGAGGGCTTTACCCAGCCAACTAATGAGCAGTTGGTTGAGTCGGTGGATGTAATGGCTAAGAGGTTCAGGTTCGCTAAAGATAAGTATGGGGAACGGATGACGTTTACAGGTCCTGACTGCGGGTTAAGCAGTTGGCCAAATCAAGAGTCGGCCCTGCTTGTTTTAGAGCGGGCAGTCAAAGCCGCAAAAACTAGTTAGCGCCGCCCTTATGTTTGGTGTTTTTGCTCCTCTATCCAAGCAAGAACCTCGTCGGATAGCTCTTCTTTTGTGGTTACTGCTTCAATTAGGGTGAAAGTGTTTTGGTTTTTGGCATCTTCAAGGGCACGGTAGAGTTTCTCGCAGTTGTCGCAGACGTAGCCTTTGCCACCCCACATATCCGCCAGCTTCGCATAAGGCCAATTAACCAGCTCGTTGAAGCGGGCGTCAGTATAGAAAACCTGCTCTAGCCCCCAGCGCCTGTTGTTGAAAACTACAAAAATTGGGTTGATGTCATATCTGGGACAATGGCAGATTTCTTGCCCAGTCATCTGGAATCCGCCGTCTCCGATTAGAACCAGAGGGCGCTTGCCAGTGGTCAACGCGTACCCGATGGAAGCGGGAACAGCAAACCCCATGGTTGCGTAATAAGCGGAGGACATGACGCTGGAGGTTTTCATTTTTAACGTGGCGAAAAGGCAGTTGCCTGTGTCTGAGATTATGGGCATTTCGCCAAACTTGCTGAAAAACCAGTTTAACGCGTCAACAATTTCGCCTGTAACTACAGATTCTTTGGTATATTTGCAGGCGCGGTTTATTTCAAGCTGGAATTTCTCGGGGAAAACAACCTGTCTTGCTGGAACATTTGCGCTACAGAGAGCAGCAACCACGTCTTTGAGAGGGATTTCGTCGTAGGTAGAATTTGCACTTTTTACTTGCCGAGAAAAACACAAAACCATGTTTTCGCCTTTTGCTTTGGCAAGTCTGGCGCCAAAGTTTATGTCGGATAAAATTACCCCAAGCAATAGCAGAAAGTCGGATTCGTCAACCAGTTTTTTTGCCACAGGGTTGCCTGCGTTGCTTAGGTAGGTGCCGAAATAGTTTGGTTCTTCTTCAGGAATCAAATCTCGGGCAAGCAAAGAGGAAACCACGGGGACATTGATTGCTTTTGCCAGCTGTACAATGTCTTCTTTTAGGTCAAATCGGTCAGCTTCCACACCAACCATGATAACGGGGTGCTTTGCATTCTGCATTTTTTGAGCAATTTCCTGCACTGCCAAATCAAGGTGTTTTGGTTTTGGACTTGTCTGTGTGGGCTGATTGGGAGTGCTTGGTGGGAGTTGTACGTCAATTATGTCGTGAGGGAGTTCAATGTAGACTGGAAGCATAAATTCTTGGCAGTCACTTATGGCGGCGAGGATCTGGGCTTTAGCGGTTGCTGGGTCGTCGATGATTACTGCGTTTTTTGTGACTTCCCTAAAAACTTTCAGTTGAGAATCAAAATCACGGACCATATGGTGCATGAAACGGTCTTTTACCCGCACCGACAACACGGGACCACCTGAGACGACAATCAAGGGTGTTTTTTCGGCGTAGGCACAGGCAACAGTGTTTAGCATGTTTAAGCCGCCGGGACCATAAGTGATGCAAGCAACGGCGGGTTTCTTGGTTGCCCTCGCAGAACCGATTGCGGCAAAACCGACCGCGGGTTCATGGCTAAAAGTGCATAGCTTCAGGTCAGGGTCGTCTTCGATTAATTTGAAGAGTTTTATTATCATATCACCTGGGATGCCGAAAATCTCGGTTACGCCAAGTTTTTTGACTTCTTCCAAAAGGAAGCGGCCTACTGCTAATTGTTTTTCCAAGTAAAAGACCAGCTAATAGTGGCACAAAAAGAAATTTAAAGAGTTTGGAAAAAAGAAAAAAAATTATTTTTTGGGTTTAGCTTGGCTATTTTTTTCTGGGTTAGTTATGTCTTTTAAGCCTAGTACGCCGACGTTTGGGACTCCTGCTTCAGGCATGTTTGAGGGCACTAGCATGATGGTGTTTGAGCCAGCTTGTTGCCCAAGCTCGTAGAGGATGTTCATCCACCTAAGTCGTAAACCATCGGGGCTTTTCTCATACATTTTGGCTGCTTCAATCATTTTTTGCGACGCCTCAAACTCGGCTGTTGCCAAAGTGACACGTGCGATACGTTCCCGCTCTGCCTGCGCTTGGCGGCTCATGGCATCTTGCAGATTACTTGGGATAAGAACATCACGCACTTCAACGGAGGTTACTTTTATGCCCCAGTTTTCGGTTTTTTCATCTATGATTTCGCGCAGGGTGGCACCGACTTTTTCGCGTTCTGCAAGCAAATCGTTTAGGTCTACTTTGCCGAGGACTTCTCGAAGTGTGGTTTGCGCTGCTAGTTGGGTGGCTTGATAGAAGTTTTCTACTTGCAGAACCGTTTTTTCTAAATCTACGGGTTTCATGTAAAGGACAGAGTCTACGTTGACAGGCACGTTGTCTTTTGTTAGGGTAGATTCGGTGCGGAACTGAATGGTATCCAGCCTAGTGGAGATTTTGAGGGGTGCGCGGTCAATTAATGGAACAAGATACGCCAAGCCTGGGCCCCTCAAACCCACATAGCGTCCCAAACGCAACACGGGCATGCGTTCCCATTCTTTGAGTACACGGATACCGCTTAAAAAGAAAAGCGCAACTAAAAGTGCAATAAAAGCCAAAGTCGGAGTTAAAACGTCAACCATACTTCCTTCCTCGCTAGTGGTATCTGGTGGTTTAGAGAGTTAAGCTTTTTGCTCGATAACCCTCACCACAAGAAACATGCCATCTAAATCAACTACCTCGATTTCTGAACCGCTATTTATTGTGGCGTCTTTGGCGGTGGCTTGCCAAAACTCGCCTGAAACTCGGACTTCACCTTTTGGGTTTAAGTCGCTGGTCGCTATTCCTTTGGCGCCGATGAGGGCTTCTTGACCAGTTTTTATTTTTTTACGTTGCGCTTTTACACCAACGTACAAAAGCAAAAGAGCAATGCCTGCGACAATAAAAAGAATAATTGCCAGTATGGCTTCAGATTGCAAGTCCAAGCCATAGTACACAATACCAAGGCTAACTGATAAAATTAGTAGGCTGCCTAAAACAACCAAAATTCCCGCTGTGAAAGCCAACCAAGCATGCATTTTCAGGTTCCCTCCAATAGAATAGAGGAGATTTGCTTATAAGTTAATTCAAAAAAAGAAAAAGAAAGCCTGTTCAATCACAAAGAGCGGGGAAAGGAGCAGTTATTGCAACAGCATAGGCGTTGGTTAACTGTGGGATAGGCGAGGGGCGTCTGCGTAGCGGCGGCGTCGGCATTGGGGATGGTGGGTCAATTTCGAGGGGCATTTTGTTTATCAGTTTGTTTCGCCTCCCCGGATTGTTGGGATTATGGTTGTTTCGATGAGGTTTTCGCGTCGGATAATGGTCACAGAAGTTTGTTTGTCCACCACATCTTCTGAGAGCAGTCGTGGCAGGTCGTAGAAGTCGGTAACGGGTTTACCGTTGAATTTGACAACTACATCGCCCATGGCTAAGCCTGCTTTACGTGCGGGTGAACCTGCCTCAACGCTGAAAATCATAACGCCTGTTTCCTGTTCCAATCCCGCTTGCTCTGCAATTTCTTCAGGGATGGCAACGGTGTTGGCAACAATTCCCAGATAGCCTTTCTGTGCGGTTTTGCCAGTCATTAAGCGGTCAGCGATGCCTCGGACTTTGTTGGCAGGAATGGCTATTCCTCTTTGCCAAACGTAAGCAGTGTTTATACCGATGAGTTTACCATCTACGTCAATGAGTGGTCCGCCGCTAAAGCCTGGGTTAAGGTGCGCATCGGTGGCTATGACGTTTTCAAGTGCGGTTGCACCTCGCCAGCCTCTGATGGTGCTGTTGACGTTAGTTACCATGCCGCTTGTGGCGGTCGGTTGGTTGCGGTTAAACGGGTTAGCCAGAGCAAAAACGTACTGTCCTACGCTGAGTTTTTCAGAGTCCCCGAACTCGATGGGCGTAAAGTTGCCTTCTTCAGCTTTGAGTAGTGCGATGTCGTTGTAGAGGTCTGTGCCTGCGATTTTTGCGTGGAAGATTTTTTCTCCTTGTCCAACTTTGACGGCACTGCATCCAGAAAGCACATGGTTACAGGTGACTATATAGCCGTCTTTGGATAAGACTACGCCTGTGCCCCTTGACATTTGAGCTTTAACGCTCACCACAGAGTGGGAGATTTTTTTTATCAGCAGACTTGTGGCGTCTGAGAGTGATTTTAACACTTCAAGTGGATTAGTTAGTTGACTCATGGTTTTTCACTATAGAAGCAAATGGGCAAAACAGTATTTGTTGACTAAGGAAACATTAAACCTAGTCACAGCCAGATTTTTGGAAAATGTTTTAGAGAAGAACCTATTAATTGCCCAGAATTTGTTAAGTGGGTATCAAGTAGCCGCCGAAGAACCCTACATTTCTTACCATAGCGTGCCGTGTGGATCGAGAGGTTATGCAGAGTTTACCAATCAGCGACATCAACTGGTAAGAAGCCTTTAGTGCCAAATCCAAATTGTTGCTTGTCAAAAATTTAGCCTCAATGCTAAGCGCTGAACCCTGAATGTTTGCCGCGATTTGGATGGTGCCGTCTTCAGTTATCCACTTCAGTGTTACGCCCTGATTGCTTTCAGATATACCCAGCCACCGTAGCGCTCCAAACCATTTGCCTTTAAGCTCTAAAATCAACTGCTGAATCATCAAATCCGAGGGCAGATACGTTTGGATAAGCGGAGTAGTTGGAGCTTCTTTGCGTTGTTGCTTAAGCTTTAATTCTGTTATTTTCGCCGTTACCTTGTAGCCTTGAGAGTCTTTTTTGATTATACCCTCTTGTTCAAGATGGCTAAGGATACGAGAAAGAATTTCAGGATGCAAACCCATTCTGCGTTTCAGGCCATCGAATGTGAAGGTGACTAAGTCTTCGTTTTCTATCAACGACAATACGTCGGCATCGCGTTCGCTAAGGCTGCAGTCGGTTGAAGGGCTTTGCCAATCGACATTCAGAACAGGAATCATTAATTATCTTGGTTCTAAAGCTGCTTTTGAATGTTACTCTACACTAAGCAACAAAGCATCAT
>JBJKPJ010000137.1:0-2779 GCA_046706605.1 Bathyarchaeia archaeon
CCCTGACAGCACCAGCGGCTTAATCACCACTTCTGGAAAGCTCGCCTTGCAAGTGCAGGATTCCCTCAAAAGAATGGTCGAGCAATGCGAAAGAAAAGACATAGTCACTAAATCGCTGGAAACCTACGGTTTCATAATAACCTGCCAAACCGTTGCTGAAATGGTGACATCAGCTAACACATTTGCATCAGAACACCTAGAAATCATCACAACCAACCCCCAAGCCGTAGCAGACCAAATCTCTTCAGCGGGGCTCATCCTCCTTGGACCATACACGCCCGTTGCGTTAAGCGATTATGCAAGCGGCACTAACCATGTACTCCCCACAGGCGGCTTTGCCAAATCATTCTCAGGGTTATCAGCACTGGACTTCGTGCGCCGAGTCAATATCGTAGAAAGCACAAAAGCCGGGTTGGAAAAAGTCCAAGACGCCATCAAAGTCATGACTACCACCGAAAACCTTCCCAATCACTACAAAGCAATAGAGGCAAGGTTCCAAAAATGAGCGCTTTATATCGGAAATGGTTAGAGCAGAAGCTGGAAAAACTCCAAGCCATAGCTTGTTACTCAGCGGGAGCTACGCCTGAAACCTTAGCCCAACAAATAGGCGTTGGCACCTCAGAGATTGTTAAACTGAACTTTAACGAAAACCTCTTCGTAGACCGCGAAAAGCAGGCGGTTTTAGTTCGGGAGCTGGCAGACGAACTGGATTTGCGCATGTACCCCGAAGACGAAGAAGTCAAGCTCCGCGAGAAACTCACAGGCTACATAGGTGTTCCAAAAGAGTACCTGACCATTGGGAATGCGGGTGATGAGTTGCTTGACCGAATGATTCGGCTCTTTATGGAAAAAGGCGATGTTGCCCTCTCGTTTACGCCGTCCTTTGCCATCCCAAGGCTCTGTGTAAAACGGCAAGAAGCCGAATACGTCGCAGTGCCCCTGAAAGGTGACTTCCAAATAGATGTAGAAGGCATGAAAGCCAAGTTTTCTGAGAAAACCCGTCTGCTCTATTTGTGCTCTCCCAACAACCCCACCTCAAACCAGATGAACCCCAAAGACATCGAAACCCTAACCAAAGCCTTCCCAGGCATAGTAATCTTAGACGAAGCCTACAGCGAATTTGCAGACTACTCGTTTGTGCCACGAATCCGCGAGTTCCCAAACATGATTATCCTACGCACCTTCTCCAAAGCCTTCGGCTTGGCGATGCTGCGGCTGGGCTACGCAGTGGCTAACCCTGAACTATCCAAAATCCTAACCGAGAAAGCTCCACTGCCTTACCCTGTAAGCGGCTTTACGATTCGCATGGGCATCAAAATGCTCGACAACATAGTCATAATGAAAACCGCAGTCGCCGCACTGGTATCTGAACGGAAAAAACTCATCGCAGCCCTGAACCAAATAGAGGGCGTGCAGGCTTTTCCCTCGCAAGCCGACTTTGTACTCATAAACACCCAAAAACCTGCGGATGAGGTTTACCAGAAGCTGCTGGGGCTGGGTATTATGCTCAAGAAATGGGGCAAGCTCCTGCTGTACGAGAACTGTTTCCGTGTGACGGTGGGTTTGCCAGAGATGAACGCCAAATTAATAGAGGCGCTAAAAGAAATATCAAAGTGACAAAACATGAGGAAAGACGAAGTTTACCGTAAAACCAAAGAAACCGAAGTCAAAGTAGCCGTAAATATAGATGGCGAAGGCAAAATCTCTGCCTTCACAGCGGTGCCGTTCCTTGACCACATGCTTGCATCCCTTGCCACGCACAGTCTAATCGACATAAACGCATCCGTCAAAGGCGACTTAGTGCACCACTCAGTAGAGGACCTAGCCATTGGCTTAGGTGAAGCCCTAAACAAGGCACTGGGCACCCGCGAAGGCATAACCCGCTTTGGCAACGCCGCCGCACCAATGGATTGCTCACTGGCATTCGCAGCCGTCGACTTAGTCAAACGCCCCTACTTCAAAATCGACCTTAAACTCCGCGGCAAAAAAATAGAAGACATGCCAACCGAAGATATCGTGCACTTCTTTGAATCCCTAACCACGGCACTGCAAGCAAACGTGCACATCTTTGTGGAGTACGGCAGTAACGACCACCACAAAGCCGAAGCCGCAACTAAAGCTCTCGCGCTATCGTTACGCCAAGCAGTCACTGTTGATCCAAGGCGCAAAGGCATCCCAAGTTCCAAGGGAGTTATCTGATGGCAAGCGCAGTAATCTTCGACTATGGCGTAGGTAACCTGCTTAGCCTCAAAACCGCCCTCGAAAAGGCAGGCTTAACCGCCACAATCGGCACAGCAGCAAAAGATTTGGCAAACGCAGATGCAATCGCCCTACCAGGCGTGGGCAGCTTCACTGCCGCCTTAGGCAAACTAGACATGGTCAAGCAAACCCTGCAAACCAAAGTTGGCGAAGGCACACCGCTTTTGGGCATTTGTTTGGGGCTGCAGCTTTTCTTTGAATCCAGCGAAGAAGGTCCAGGCGCGGGGCTCGGGTTTTTTGAGGGCAAAAATGTTCAGTTGCCCAACACAGTGAAGGTGCCGCATATGGGCTGGAACACGCTGAACTTTGTGCGACAAAACGAGCTCTTCGACGGCGTCGCAGAAGGCACCTACGTGTACTTTGTCCACTCCCTCTACCCAGTGCCAAAAGACAAAGCTGCCGTGTGCACCACAACCGAGTACGGCACCACGTTTACCTCGTCGGTTGCACGCAGAAACATTTACGGCACCCAGTTTCACCCAGAAAAATCAGGCGACATCGGACTAAAAATCCTACAAAA
>JBJKPJ010000138.1:0-5112 GCA_046706605.1 Bathyarchaeia archaeon
CGCGTATGCTGCTAAACTCACCGAAATCTTCCAAAACAACAACATCGCCGCCGTCACCGTGATGCACATGGAAGTACCATGCTGCACTGGATTGAATTGGGCAGTCAACAAAGCGCTGAAGGATTCATGCAAAAAGATTCCAATAAATGAATATGAAGTTAAGATTGGAGGTGAAATCGTTGAGCTCTAAACCACCTGTGAAAAACCCCGAAACTTGCCCTGGTTTACGAGATTTGTTGCAACCAAAGCCAGCCTACATCAACTGCCATGTATGCGGTGCCGAACTGGAAATCTGGAGTGATGAAGACAAAACAACTTGCCCCAGTTGCGGAGCGGAATGGAAACGCCCCGACGCCAACGCTGCCTGCCTCACGTACTGTCAGTACGCTGACAAATGCCGAGGCAAAATTGACTCAAGAAAACACTAACAGCCTCTTTTTGTTGGCATAAACAATTCTTGCACTTTTCTGTTATCCTTCTTTATTGGAACCACAATTACCCAGCCACGCCTGCTCTTCTTTTAGGGTTACAGATGAAGGATCAACTTTGGGTAACTTAATTGTACAATGAACCCCCCAGTAAAAATCAAGAAGCGACAAATTGTAATTACTTCTGTTGGAGTGAAGCAACACCGCTACCACGAAAACAACAAAGAATGTGAACCGCTCCAAATATGGAGTGCACTATTTTTTGTTAATTAGTTGTAGGTTGTTATTGGCTGTTATCTATCTGGGGGGTTCCGTTCCAGTTCCTGTTTTAAGAAGATTTCCCATTTCTTTCGTTCTGTTTCGATTTCTAGCGGGCAGATAACTTTGGCATCGCCGTTTATTTCCCCTTCGTTGTTACCGTATCTGCAAACCAAGTTGCCGCCATCATCAATGTGTATGTTGCAGGGTTTATTATCGTAGCAGAGGCACTCAACTTCTTCAGCTGACTCTTGGTACAAACACATAATTTGGGACATTACCCAAACCTCTACTAACATTATCTATAGTAGAGAATTTTTATAAGGCTTTACTTTTTGGACCTTTTTAGATAAAAGGGAAAAATTTGAAAATCAGGAAAAACAAAAAAGAAAGGGGGAATTGTTTGACGGTTATGTTTTACATTTTTGTTGGTCGGTTTCGGAGCATCAGCATTATGGCTACGCCGATAATGATTAACACGATTATGATAGCGATGGCTGAAGCTAAAACGTAGGTGTCCGTGTTTGTTCCGGGTGGAGCGGCTGTGGGCGCTATGGTTGGATGGGCTTGTGCGACAGTGAAGCTGGTCTCTGCGTAGGATGGATAGTAGCCGTTGTTACCGTTGAAAGTTGCTGTAACTTTGAAGTCACCGGGGATGTCTGGTGTCCAAGTAAAGGTGTACATACCTGATGCGTCAGTTGTTGCAGTGCCAATGTTGCGGTAGTTGCCATTTGAATCGAGCACGTCAATTGTGACTTCTACACCTGTGTAGTCGCTGGGTATGGGTTGCTGCTGGTAAACGTATTCCATCCAGCCCTTCATGCTTGTATCAGAAGAGCATGGTAGACCGTTAGGGAAGTTTGCTGCCTGCTGATTTTGCTTTGATCCAGCAGAAATATCCGTCACTGTTCCGCGGATCACAACGGGGATTCCTGAATCTACACCTGCGGCTGGTGCTGTGACCGTGGTTTGGCTTGGTCCTCTGCCAACAACATAGATCTGATTGTCATAGCCATTAAACCAAGTGTTATAACCGTCTGCAATAGCATAACTCATAGCTGCAAATTCGCCAGTATAACCTGAAAGCGTCCAGATTTCGGATCCGTCAGTTGCATTGATGGCGCGTTCTAATGCTCCTTTGTATATGGGTGTGTTAACCGTGTGTTCAGAAGCAATAAGATAGAGTACTCCGTTGCCAACTGCGTTTATGAAGGTTGGATAAACGCCAAAGGGTGTGTTGGGACCAGAGTTCGTGCTGTTACCTTCGCCGCCGTTACCATAAGTCCACTGTAATGTACCAGTTTGCACGTTGTAGCAGTACATAATTCCGCCATAGCCCATACTATAGAGGTTACCGTAAGCAATCTGTCCCTGTATTAATGGCGTAATTGGGTTGCCATAGTAGTCTAAAGCTGTTTGTGATGGAGTTGGACCCCAAATTTTTTGGCCTGTGAATAGGTTGTATCCTATCCACTGCATAGTCTGCTGGTAGCCCTCAGTAAAGACGCCTGAAGTTGCATCAGCTGGACCTAATAAGACTGTTAGGTTACCTGCTGGTGGGTTGATGGTGTTTGTCCACATCAATGAGCCCACTGTACCTTTAGAAGAGTTCAGGTTAAGAGCAAAGTAAGTATAAGGTGAATTGTAGACATTGGGGGTCAGTAAGCTAGTTTCTGTATTAGGCAGAGGACCGCTTTCGCAAAGTATCATATTACCATAGAATGCAGCGATTTGCGTAAAGGTACTTGGAATATTTGATGGTAATGATACGTTCCAGTCATACATTTGGGCTGCGCCGCCGTTAACAGTGTTAGTGTAGGTAGTTGTAGCACCGTTGAATGATGTAACATTAAAGGTTCCTGTGTTGGGATAAGGTGAACCACCTCCAACTAGTATGTTCCAGTTCCATAAGTTCGAAGAGTTCCATTCTAGCAATTGCCCGTTTTGAACCACATATTTTATAGTTTCGCCGTTTGGACCCATCGATAAGGGACCACCACTGGGGATATTTGTAACATTGAATAGATACTTTCCAGTCCATGCATCGTAAGCTTGACCGAAGTTGCTTGTGAACAAAAGCGGCTGCATGACGCCTTTTTGGTTAGGATTTTGAGCATCATAGATGTAACCAAAAGATAGCGCTCCGGGGGCTATAGCGTCGTTTTCCCAAAGTTGTTGTCCTGTGAGTAAGTCAACGGCATAAGTTCCACCACCCGACCCCCCACTCGTACCGAGACCAGCAGGATAATCATATCCTAATGGAGCTTGGTAGTAGAGGATCCCATCCATTATTATTGGGTTGGTGTATCTTTGATCGTATGCTGAACCTTCAAAGTAGCTGTCTCCCTGAATAGCAAAATTGTTTCCTCCAACGATACCGCCCTGCTGAAGAGGCTTTGTCCACATAATGTGTTGAGTCAGCGAACCTATTGCATCGCCTGGGTTTCTATTGAGCGCTGCTCCCGTAAATAGACTGTTGGCACCAAAAGCGCCTATGGCGCCTGACCCTGATGAAGGTTTAACTGGTGCGCCTGAACCTAGCCAGTTTGAAGATATGGTGTACCAGTTGGAGTTATAGCCGTATATCGGGCGGGTCCAGTACTGTGTTGGAAGCGGTGTTGTTGGATATGAAGGTATAGATGTTTCTTGTACTGTGAGTGTTGTTGAAGCACTGCTGGGCAGATATGTGTCGTTAACGTATATGTCGTTGGCTGGATGGGAATATTCATTGAATGCTTGCCCTGGGAAGGTGAAGTTTAATGTGTATGTGCCGACTTGGTCAGGAGTAAAGTACGTAGGTTGTGCTGATGTAGGGTCAGTTACTGTTGCAAAAGTTTGAGTTGTTACAGTTCCGTCGGGGGCTGTAATTGTAAGTTTGTAGTTGTGGAATCTGTAATCGTTGCCTAAACCTGTTTGTGACGAAAACAGATTTGTTAACCACATAATTACTAATACTTGTTGACCAACACCTGTCGGATTAGGTGCAACATTGATGTAAGCGTATGTTGGAAGATCCGCTGGGGGGGTATGTGCACTGGCAGTTGGTAATAGCGATATTGAGGGTATTATTGCAATGGCCATGAGTAAAGCAATCGAAATAGCTAATACTCTATTTTTTGAAAAATCCATTTTTTCATCCTTCGTTTTATTGACAAAAAGTTCAACTGTTTTCAAAAGATATTCATGGTTTTAGAAAACAAAAGTCGTCAAGAAGCATCGAAGTTTGAACTCTTTGCCAATATATTTCTCTGATTTCACCTTATTAAAATTTTTGTTATTAATGATTTGTTTGCACTAACATTTAATTTTTAATTTATAAATAACAAGTTAGCGCTAACTTTATATTAAGTTTTCATCATTAACAAAAAATAAAAAAGATAAGTGGATATGTTTATTGGGCTGGCCAAATTGGCAGCACGGTTTTTCCGTTGGCTTCATTTAAAACTTCTGCTAAGCCAAGGTAAACTGCACTTCCACCGCAGATTACGCCTTCGATGCCAGTGATGTTGGTAAACAGTGTGTTACTGATGAGTTCGCTGGCGGTTAGCATAAAGAACAGTATGAAGAGGCTGCCAAAAACGAATTGCAGTGCACGGTTTGCTTTTAGAGTACCAAAGAACATGGCTAAGGTGAATATGCCCCACATAAAGAAGTAAGCTGCCATCGCCGAAGAGTTAGCCGCTGCTACGCCGCTGAATAACGTAGAGCCAGGCAGCAGAACCAACGCAACAAGTGACCACCAGAAAAGACCGTAAGAGCTGAATGCAACCATGCCAAACGTGTTGCCTTTTTTGAATTCCATGATGCCGACAATGATTTGTGCTAGGCCACCGTATGCGATGCCCATGGCAAGTATCATGCTGTTTAAGCCAAAGAAGCCTGCGTTGTGTAGGTTTAAAAGTACAGTTGTAAGTCCAAAGCCCAGCAATCCTAGAGGGCCTGGATTTGCCAATTTTTGAATGCTCATTTTATTTTGATTCCTCAAATAGGTGTTTTTTAACTGTTTCTGCAATCGTTTTTATAAAGCTTTGGAGGGAAGCAATGGCATTTTTCAATATTCCCGCTAGCTAAAGCATGGAAGTAGGTAATAACAAAATGTTTACTGATATTCCTAGAGATTTTTTCTTGAAGTCAAGTATTTCCCAACTTCTAATGCCACAAACACTATTGCTGCAAAAAGACCCGCGATTGCCCAATCAATCAGTTCAGGTTGATGAACACCAAAAAGGGTTTGTAGACCAGGCGCATAGAGGATGAGCAGTTGCAACCCAAACGACGAAAGAATAGCGTACAATAAGTACTTGTTTTTGAATGCTCCAACTTTGGATAGCGGGTATTTTAGAGAGCGACAGGAAAGAGCAACTGCCAACTCCATAGCTATCATAGCAGTGAAAATTTGGGTTCGCGCCTCAAGCAGTCGAAAATC
>JBJKPJ010000139.1:0-3560 GCA_046706605.1 Bathyarchaeia archaeon
ACTATGTGCTTTTTTGAAGTTTTCTTTTCGGACAAAAACAAAACTAATTACACATTTTTTTAAAAAAATAAGCTCAAAAAGACGCCTTTTATGGAAAAAAAGCGTTACGGCTAGTCGAAAAATTGCACAAAGTTTTGTGGAAAGTTCCATGTTGAAAATTTATGTTCAAAGAGCAAAAACAAAACAAAAGTTTGCTTTCAGGACACAGGTTACAACCAAGTTCTAATTGCTTTCTGCGCGTGACGGGGTAAGCAATACAAGCTCCAACGGATGGTCTGCTACGGCGAGTTTGCAGGTTATGTAAAACTTCAAAATTGCTGGTGAGACCAAGACGTAAAGTTGGAGTCTCTTTCAGGTGAGCACTCTCACCGACCGGTATACGAAAGCATCAACCAAACACAGTCACTTATCACGTTTCCCCTTCAAAAGTTTAGCCTGCATATCCACAATCTCCGCGCTGTCTTTAGCCAAAACATAATTGTCGAGCAGCAATCCATTTACCTCAAAAAAAGTATGTCCCCACGAAAAAACAGACATTAACAGCTGCGACTCATCCTTAAACCCCGCAATATACAACGCAGCAGCAATAGCTTCCGCAGTAGTCAACTTGGTTAGTTTTCCAAAGTTCACAGGATTAGCTGCAATCAAAATGGGCAGGCAACGACTGGTGCCCCTGACGTGATTGCCTAAGACTTTTTGGGCGTGCTCCCAACTGCAGTCAAGGGCAGCTAAACCAAACTTTTCAATACGCTCTCTATCAGCGGGCGAAAACGCAATCTCCCCGAAAGGATTAAGCACTATGGCGCGTTTTGGCAAAAATTTTGATTTAGTAACAATGCGTGCAAAGCCGCGACGTTTTAGGCGTAGTGCAGTGTTTTTTTTCGGGTCATCTTGTGCAGCGTGATAAATAGAAATTCTCACTGGAAAGGTAGAAGCTGGCGAGTTAGGGTCGGGTTCCACTGATTTTTTTCACCTTTACGTGACTCATTGGATCAGATAAAACGTTGGGGATCCAATCAATAACATCTGTAGCTACCATGTGAAAACCCATTTCGCTAGCAACAAAATCCCCTGCAGCACCGTTCACAAATACTCCAGCAACTGCGGCCTCAAATGGGTCAACTTTTTGAGCCAGCAGACCGCCTACAATACCACTTAAAACGTCACCTGTTCCGCCCACAGTCATGCCTGGATTGCCCGTGAAATTAAGCTTACCATGTTCTGCATCACAAACTATGTCCACTTTGCCTTTTACCAACACGGTTGCGTTTAGTTTCTTTGCTGTTGCTTGGATTGCAAAAATTTTTTCCTCCAGCTTTTCAGGCAGTGTTTGACCTGCCAGCATTGCGTATTCGCCTGCATGAGGCGTTAAAACTAAGGGAACTTTAAGCGGTTTTTGAAATTTAGCAAACGCCTTTAGCCCATCTGCATCTAAAAGCAGAGGTTTTTTGGCTTTTTCTGCCTCGTCAATGCAGACTTTAACAAAGTTGTTTGTTTCAGCATTTAAACCCAAACCAGGACCGATTACGACGGCATCAGCGTTGCTCAAATATGGCTTGATTGCAGCTATGTTGTCGAGTTTTAGATTTTCGCCTTCCAGCTTTATAGTTATCAAGTCTGGAGAAAGAGCCGAAATAGCATAAGCAGTCTTTTCTGGAGCAGCCGTATAAACAAGATCGACACCTGTCCGCAAAGCTGCCATTGAAACTAGAGTGGGTGCCCCCGAGTAAACTTGGCTTCCGCCGATGACTAATAATTTTCCAAAGTCCCCTTTATGCGCATTTGGATTTCGGGTTTTGGTAACTAAAAAGACGTCGCCTGGACCAGCATATTGCTCGATTTCCATAGGCAAACCGATATCTGCCACTACGACCTCACCGGTGTATTTTTTTGCTTTTTCTAAACCAGCTTTCGCCTTGTGAAATGTTATGGTGAGATCAGCTTTGAGTGCGGTTCCAAGCACTTTGCCGTTGTCTGAATCGATGCCTGTAGGTACGTCGACTGCGATTCGGCAGGCGTTTAAGGAGTTAATATATTCAACAACTTTAGATATGGGTGGTTTTAGTTTTCCCTTGGTTCCAGTGCCTAGGAGCGCATCGATAACTATGCCTGCGTCAACTTTGGGAATAAGTGCGCTGTCGGGAGCTTCGAGTAAAGTAACTTTATTTTGGATAGACTGCAGAATTTTCCAGTTAACCAACGCCGATTCATGAGATATATTGAGGCTTTTCCCTACCAAAACCACTGTAACTTCAAAGCCAGCTGCAAGAAGGTGGCGTGCTGCAACAAAGCCGTCGCCGCCGTTTCCTCCTAAACCGCAAAATATCGCAACTTTTTTGTTTTTTTGGAAACGGGTGATGGTTTCTTGGGCTACGCTGTGGCCGGCGTTTTCCATAAGTTGGAGGAGGCTGATGCCGAAGTATTGGGCGTTTGCTTCTAGGGCCCGCATTTGGTTGCTGGTAAAGATGGGGGCTTTGGTTTTTGTTTGCATATTTGATGCCTGTTAGTATTGTGTACGGTTAAAAGATAAGCGTATCCATAACTTAACCACAAAAACGCAGCACGCTTTTGGTTTTTCAGGCAGTGGGTAAAAAAACCTGCCGAAACTTTACGAACCTTATATAATCATGAAATTACAAACAAAGAACACAAATTTACGCCAATGGATCTGCCATTTTCCAAAAAGTTTTGTGCATTTAAGAAAAAAAATTGCGAAAAAAGGAGATAATATACAAAGCTAACCGCACGAATTTAATCGGTTACGCAAGCGTTTTTAGCAAATGGCAAGTGTTACTTGCCTTGTAAGCTGTTTAGCTTTTGTTTCCTCCGCGTTTTTGATGGAAAAAATTATTTATGCATCTGATAATGCTGTTTTTTAATTTACGAAAGATTAACGAACATACAATTTTTACACTAAACAGTTAAAAAACCTGTAACCGATACGCTGAAAACAACAAATGGCAGACAATTTTCTAAATTCAAAGCTAATTTTCAGGCTAAAAAACCGAAGAGCAAACGCAATTAATCTTGCTGGGAAAGCCAAAACTTTATTCGCAACTTAACCTTTTAATATGGTACGGTTTTATCTCAACCAATTTTGAATGGTGAATACCTTGACCAAAAAATACATCTTAACCCAGTCAGATGCCTTGCTGATAACAGACATGCAAAAAGACTTTCTCCCAGGCGGCGCCCTACCTATAGAAAACGGCGATGAAATAATCCCCGCACTTAACTACTACATAAAACACTTTGAAGCAACCAAAGCACATGTTTTTGCAACCCGCGATTGGCACCCACCCAACCACATATCCTTTAAAGCCCAAGGAGGACCATGGCCAGCTCACTGCGTCCAAAACACTCCCGGTGCAAAATTCACCTCCAAACTTAAACTACCCACCCACACTCGAGTAGTTTCCAAAGCCACTAACCCCGAAAAAGAGGCATATTCAGCGTTCCAAGGGACCAGCCTTGCCCATGAACTAAAATCTTTGGGCATAAAGCGAGTGTTTATTGGGGGTTTAGCTACTGATTACTGTATAGTCAACACGGTTTTGGAT
>JBJKPJ010000140.1:0-2536 GCA_046706605.1 Bathyarchaeia archaeon
TCTTCAATGACTATCCATTGTTTGTCAAATCGGTTTTTAATTCGGTCAAAATTATCGCGGAACCATTCAAGATTTCCAATACCTGCTTTTAGAAGTTTTGTTCTTTCCAAGTTTTTCCCCTGCTTGGTTGCCTCTCTCAACGCCGTACACCTCTTGTGTATTTATTCTAAATTTAAACCTTTGCAATTTAACTTGTACTCATATCTTGTACAACACTAAAGCATTGGTATGTCTTTTTACTGGACAACTATGCCAATTTATAGGTTTTTCTAGGTTTTCTCCTAAAATAACATCCATGAGTGTTCGTATTTAATGGTATGTTGGCGACCTGTTACAGTCACATAAGTAATTCCTTTCCATGTGTTAGGTATGTTCATTCCGAATTTAGTTCTGGTTTAATCGAAAATCTCTATTTTTTCGACTTCCCGCTTCTCCGCCTCAACAAGCATATGATACGCCACCATCAACGCCAAAACCATCGCCACCCCGATAATAAGCGCCTCCCGAGGCATACCAACAAGCAACGCAAGCAAACCCACAATACCTACTATGGATATAGCTGGAAATAGGGGAACCTTAAAGGTAGCAGAGGCTTTTTTGCGGCGGAAATGAACCAGCGCGAAGCTGGCGATGAGGTAACAAAAGAGGATACCAAAGTTACTAATAGATGCCATTACGTAGATGTTGCCTGAAAAGAGCATAACGATGCCTATGCCTGAGGAAATTAACACGCCATTGACGGCGACATCGCGTTTCGGGTTGTATTTGCGCACGATTTTTGGCAGCAGCTTATCTGTGCCTATCTGATAGAGTACCCGCGACGAGCTTAAAATCATAGCAAGCGCCGCTGAGGTGGTAGCAATCAACGCGCCTACAGACACCAAAGTGAAAAGCCAGCCCGGTGCACCCGCCGACCTAAGTGCGAATGAGAGAGGGTTGGAAGAAATCGTGAATTGACTAGCCGGCGTTAGAAACAGCAAAGAAACCACCACCAAAATGTAGAGCACCATACTGACGACCACAGATATTATGATGGCTTTGGCTGCGCCTGACCCGCCACCCTTGACATCTTTAGTTATAGTGGAGATGGCTTGGAAACCCGAATAGGCAAAGAAAATCACAACACTGGCGGCAAAAATAGAGCTGATGTTTATGCTTTGCAGACCTCCACTAAAGTTTGCCTGCGCCACACTTCCATGACCCAAAAACGCAAAAATCAAGGCGAAAACAATGAAGATTACGAGTATGGAGACTTTTATGATAACCAAGCCGAAGTCGGCTTTAGCAGCTTTGCTAACTCCAAAGATGTTAACGACAGCTAACATCAAAATCAGCAAGATGGCAAATATGGTAGGATAGATGCCGCCAAACCCCAGAAGGCTGGTTAGGTAGGCACCAAAGCCCAAGGCAATGGGTGCAATAGAGGAGGCATAGGCGAAGTAGAGCATAATGCCCGTAATGAAGCCCAATTCACTGCCGAATGCTTCGTAAGCATAGGAGTAGGAGGCACCTTCCGCCTGCGGCATAATCGAGCCCAACTCACCCAGCTCCAGCGCGACAATAAGAGCGATGACACCAACAAGCACAAAGGCGATGAGCGCTGCTGAACCTGCCAGGGCGATGGCAGTTCCACTTAGCACAAAAATGCCCGCGCCGATAATGGCACCCAAGCCAACGGCGGTTGCCACCTTAACACTTATCATTTTAACAACCGCTATGTAGGAAGTAAAAAGTCACTTTTGAAGTTGATGTCTGACATCAAAAAAATAAGAAATCAGTGCTCCATTTTTTGGTATACGTCAAAGTGCCTTTTGGTACTTCCTTGGTAAAGAAAGGCTGGCAAGGCGCGCGCGAAAAACATGGGGCAGACAAAGTTTCGACCATGACAGAGCCAGAATTAAAAATCAAAAAACCAAACGTGGGAATAAGCCACCTCTGGATTAGCAAGCCTTTAACCAAGAAGAATGCCTTCTTAATGGCAATCAAAAAAGTTGTCAGCATCCATTCTTAAATTTATTTCCACAGTTTTTGCATGTGTAAGTTTCAATACAAAACAGATGTGTTTCTAGTTTTCTTTCTGGTTTAATAGCTAATTCTCCACAATTAGGACAAGCTGGCATAAATCTCATCTGGGCAGTACTCTTCAAATAGGAAAAACTCTAATAAAAAAAATTGTTGGTACAAATTGTTACAATAAGCTTAGTTTTTTGGTACTCTCATGTTTAAGTTCTGTTTTGCTTGAGTTTACCAAACGCTTATATGCTTACTTGTTTGCTAAAATTTAAGTTAACGGGGAACACTCTTGGATAGACTTGAAGCAATGGTTATGTTAAAAGAACTGGTGAGCAACGATTTGGTTGACCCCTCTTACATTTCAATGGTTCAAGCTACACCTAACCGTTTTCGGATACAAATAAAATGTGATTACAGTAACCAAGAAATCGAATTATAGGCAAAAAAGCTTCGCTTGGAAATCATAGAGGACAAAAAACGAAACTTTCTAGTAAATTTCAAACGGAAGCTGTTCAGTATCCAT
>JBJKPJ010000141.1:0-1201 GCA_046706605.1 Bathyarchaeia archaeon
TTTTGATGTAGGGTGCTATTTCTTCTATGTTGCCTGCGTCAGCGCTAAGCACCAGTTCCACGCCTGCTTCCACGGCGGCTTTGATTTCGGCGGGGTCAAGAGTATCAATGCTTACAGGCACTTCGACAACTTGCTTTACCCACTGTACCATGCGTCGAGCCTTTTGCGGTTGCGATTCACCTGCAACCATTCCCACATCAATCAAATCTGCACCCGCCGCAACAAACCGTTTAGCCGTCCGCTGAATCGTCTCTTTATCCAGCAATGCGGCATCCACGATTTCGGCAAGCACCCGCATGGGAAAATCCCGCCCAACCGTCAACCCGCCAATCTGGATATTGCAGGGCTTTTTGAGCAGAGCAATGCGGTTTTGTTCGGTTTTCTGGATTTCCCGGAGGGCTCTTTCTCGAAGTTTTTCCTGCATCAACTCGCAGGCAGGCACCGTTGTGGATAACTGGACTTCACAGAGAGAATCCAACACAGGAGGTAGGTCAGCGGCGTATCTTGGACCCTTAAATGAAGGGATACCTGTGATTTTGGAGATTTCTGCTGTGTCGCCACGGACTAAGCCGGGAACTAAAATCATGTTGAAACCTGCCAAATCAACACTCTGCAACGCCTGGGCGATGGTTTGAGGGGTTAGAAATGCGGCAACAGCGCTTTGCAGTGCTATTGTCTGGGTTTTTGTGCTGCTTTGTTTAGCGTAGGTTTTTACAGTTTCTTGGGCAAGTTGCCCTGTGACTAAGAGGATCTTCACAGTTTTGCCTCGTTGGTGACTTTTATGGTGGCGCCGCGGTTGTTTGCTTTCGCGATGAACGCTTGTCCGCCTACGTTTTTAGAGAGGTGACGTTTGACTTTGGAGAGCAGCAATCTTGCTTCTTCTTGTTTAACTACTCCGTAGAGGGCTGGTCCCCATGAACTTTGCCCAACACCGTATGCCCCGTTGTTTTTCATAAAAGCCAAGCAGTCTGTAGCGGCGGGGCTTGCGAATGTTCCACCTTGGGCTTGAGCGAAATGGTTGCCTGTTATGATTTGGATTTTTGTTAGGGCATCGCCGAAGCTTTGAATATTATGCTCTGCTAGGGAGGGTAGGAGTTTTAGCATTATTAAGCGACAGATTTGTCCCACGTCTTCTGATGGCATCTTGGTTAGTTTCTCAAAAGCATGGTTTTCTTGGCTGTTCGAGAGACCTTCTTTGGTG
>JBJKPJ010000142.1:0-3157 GCA_046706605.1 Bathyarchaeia archaeon
CTGGAAACCACCACGGGAACATGAAACTCCAACGCCAAAGCTACTTCCCGCCGCAGACTGGAAAGCAACCTAACCCGACTGGGACCAAACAAAACCAGCAGTGACTTGAGGTCAACTTCCAACGCAGCTAAACTGCAGCTGGCAAGTTCAGCTTCAGCGCGATCAAAAAACCGCTTATGATAATCAAGGCTTGGAAAATTCAAAAGGTCAACTCGTCTATCTTTGGCGGCTTGCCTAGCAATTTCCTTGTTGTCACAAACAATGCATATTACTTCGACTTTTCGCCTGAACTTACGCAGAAAATGCATCAAGTCCTCTTGATTTCTGGGCTTGTAATCTAAACGCAAAACAAAATCCAGCCCCGCTTTTTTGCATTGGTCTTTGAGGGCGGCAATTTCGCCATCATCAAAAACGGATGTAAAGGGAACACCGATGTAGTGGTAGCCGAATTTTGCTGCCTTATCGATAGTTTGCTGCGTTTGGTTGTGGTTTTTTGGGTTGACCCGCAAATGCAAATCGGCAAACTTTCTTATCATGGCAAAAGACCAGCTTGCTTGATAAACTCTACTATTTCTTGCATAGATCTGTCTTTGAAATGAATCCTTAAATGAATTGAGTCATCTTGGGAAAAACGCAGCATCCCCAAAAAAGCAGATTGCTTATCAAAGCGGAGATAAAGGTTGCTTTTTTCCAAGTGGAACGTGAGGTCACGGTCTAACTCTTCCTTGTCCAAAGAGCTGATTTCCCTGCCAACTTTCTCCAAAAGAGCAGGAAGAAGCTTTTTTTCTGTGAGTTTAGCGGTAAAAAGAAGAATGGGGTTCCCGTGGTGTCCAGTGCAGTTTGTTTTTTCAAAAACAATGGTTTCCGCTAACTCCACCGTCAAAAGGTTACGCACAGCTGTTTGGACTTTATCTGGGTCTTCAGTTGCGTGCGCAAAGACGCGGATGTCCATATAGGCTATTGGCGGTTTTGAAGACATTAGGCACCGAGGTTTTGTTGTTTGAGCGGGCTTTTAGCTTTTTGGTTTAGTATGGGCTTTGATAGCTGCAACGTTTTCCTCGTGGGTGGATTTACGTTTTACATCCACACGGATGCCCAATTTTTTGGCTTGCTGACGATTTATCCCTGCTTCCCTGAGTTCGTTGAGGCTAAAGCCTTTACCAACGCTTGTCTTGCCGTTCTGCTTAGTAATGGTAGCTTTAACATGGTGCATTTTATGGATATACTCCTTTGCGGTTTCTTGCGCCCCGTAATTTGCTGGGTCGAACTTTCTCCGCGCCCCGACCACGATGATGCAGACCACGCACGTTTTTGCCTGCGCTGGTCATGCTGCGATAGACGCGGTTGGTATGCTGATTTTCTGTTATCCATCCGATGTCTTTGTCTGTTTTTATCGTTGGTGAATTGGGGTCAACTAGGATGACTTCGAACCATTTGTGGCGTCCATCTTGGCCAACCCAGTAGCTGTTGAGAACTTCAAGATTGGGGAACTTTTTGGCAGTGCGTTCCTCCGCGATTAGTCTGATACTTTTTCCAGGTTTAAATTTGGCGACACCCATACGTTTAGGTCGTCGTCCCGATCGGGGTCTAAGTTTTCGTAAGCCGCCTCTACGGACTTGAACGCGTGCCACTACAAAGCCCTGTTTTGCTTTATAGCCGAGTTTTCTTGCGCGGTCAAGCCTTGTGGGGTGCTCGATGCGCACGACGGTTGGTTGTTTGCGCCATTCGATTAAGCGTTGATGCATAAGTTCATCAACGAAACTTTTTTCAGGCTGAGCCCATTCGTCAGCCATATATTTGTATGCCATATTTTTTTCACCGGTATATGTATTTGTTTGCGGTTCAGTCCCCCGAAGGGACCACATCCCAACGGACAAGTTTGTCCGCCTGCAATTTCACAAGAGAATACCATGCAATGAAATAAACCTTTCCCGCCAATACACTAACTAAAACACTAGATACAGTTTAGAGCGAATTCCTAGAAAAAACAAAAAATATTGGATTCTTTAGCTGAGGTTTTTGATGCAAAAAACGTCGATACAGTTTTGACGGCTGTGTGGATGTAGTTGCTTCGTTAGAAAAAATTTCAAGTGAAATAATGAAAGCGTGCTCTTAGGCTTGGTGTTCGTTTTCTTTTTGCTTTTCGTATTCTTGGACCATGCGTTTTACTTTCTTTTCCAGCTGCAACTCGTAGGAGTGTTCAGGCACCATGGGCGGCAGTGCTTCTTTTTTGACTAAATTGCTTGGCTCCACGATTCGTCGCTCACCGACTTTGACAACAACTTTTTCACCGTCTAAGCAATCAGTAAAGTTCTCTAGCGCTTCCACAATCCAGTAGCCTTCGCTTTTGGTGACAACCTTAACTTGGAATAACCCTTTGTAAAAGTAAATTTGACTCATAAAATCCACCTGTACTAGGTGAGTTTTAAACTAAATAACTCTTCCCAAATCATCCAGCGATAGCTACTTCGAAGCCTCGAAATCAGCAAAAAACATGTTTTTCCATCAAATCAGGCAATTAACATGGTTCCCAATTTGTCAATGCAGATCTTCGACGTTCGAAAAATCAACAAGCCCCATCGTTGAGCACCTGATCTACAAGCGTTTGTTGTTGTGATGCGAGTTTGGCATGGTGGTTTCAATTCAAGAAATAGTGTTTTGCTGCCTTGATGGGTCGCACGTTGCTGCAATATTTCTTGAATAGCTGTTGGTTTTCAGTGTGTACCACAAATGTTAGTTTGGGGTTGATTTCTTTGACCATTTCGACAAGTTGGTTTTTGCTCATATGCCCTGAGGCGTGAACTTGGTGGAAGCGGATTTTGAAATGGTCTAGCCAGTTGTGCATCACGTTATCTTCGATATCTTCCTCACTGAATGGTTCGCTCATGCTGTGAATGAGGGGGCTGCCTTCGTCGGGTTTAATGTCGATGAGTTCAGCAAACTGATAGAAGTCAAGGTCCATCATGAGTTTGCGCCCATACCTGTGGGTATATCGGCTGTCAACCATTTTGTCCATGTAGGGGCGTTCCCATTGGAAGTAGTCTTTTTCGTCGTATTTGCCGGATTTTTTCTTCTTAAAATAGACTTTTATGTTGCTGTCTTTGAGGGGGTCGGGAGCGGGCAGGTGTTCGTCGCCTTGAAGTTTGCTGAGCAGATA
>JBJKPJ010000143.1:0-2829 GCA_046706605.1 Bathyarchaeia archaeon
GGAGAGAGCCCAATAGGCACCGCAACTAAGTCTTAGAAACCACTTGGGAAACTGCTTTCAAAGCCCTTTCAAAAGACTTTATTGAACTATCTAACTCGGCTTCATCGTGCGCAGTAGACAGAAAACAAGTTTCAAACTGCGCAGGAGGAATGAATATGCCCTGCTTCAGTAGCGAATGGAAATACGCTTGAAACCTGTTAAGGTCTGAAGTTTTTGCGCTCTCATAATCCACGACATGATGGGAAGTGAAGAAAATCTGGAACATGGAAGCGATGGTTTGTATTTTCGCCTCAACGTGGAAGTTAGAAGCCAAATCCGCCAGTGCCTTGGATAACTCTTTGCACTTCTTTTCAAGTTCTGGATAAATCTTTGCTTTGTCTCGTCTCAAAATTCGTAGAACCGCAGACCCAGCCGATGCCGAAATAGGGTTTCCGCTGAAGGTTCCCGCTTGGTAGACTTTTCCTACAGGTGAAATGTTATCAATGATTTCTTCTCTGCCTCCAAAAGCTGCAACAGGGAGTCCTCCTCCAAGAATCTTTCCCAACGTAGTCAAATCTGGTTTCACGTTGTAGTACTCTTGAGCTCCTCCAGGCGCCAAGCGAAATCCCGTTATTATTTCGTCAAAAATTAGAAGTACTCCATATTGACTTGTCACTTTTCTCAAGTCGCTCAAATAGTCCTTCTGTGGCAAGATTAAGCCAGCGTTTCCCATGACTGGTTCTACTATGACTGCGGCGATTTCGTCCTTGCCGCGTTCAATTGTGTCTGCCAACAATGTTGGGTTGTTATAAGGTAAAACAATGGTGTTTCGGGCTGTTTCTTCTGGGACTCCCTGTGAATTGGGTGCTCCAAATGTTGTAGCTCCTGACCCTGCTTTTACGAGGACGCTATCATGTGAACCGTGGAAGCACCCCTCGAATTTGATGATCATGTTCTTGCTAGTGAAACCGCGCGCCACTCTTATTGCGTGCATAGTTGCTTCTGTGCCAGTGCTTACTAAACGCAACCTTTCCATTGAAGGAAAGAAACTCTGGATGCTTTCAGCGAACTCCGTCTCCAACGTTGTCGGAGCACCGTACAGTGAACCTTTACGCATTTGCAACTCGACGGCGTTTAAGATTTCTTTATTAGTATGCCCGAAAAGTAGCGCCCCATAGGCCATGCAGTAGTCTATGAACGAGTCGCCATCTTCACTATGAATCTTGGAACCCTTAGAACAGCTTACGAAGAATGGCGCTGGTTCAAAAGCGCGGACAGGACTGTTAACCCCACCTGGAAAAATCTTTTTCGCACGTTCAAACTGCTCTTGAGACTTGGATTTAAGAGGGACTGAGTTCAAAAAGTATTACTTCCACATGTTTTTGTTAAGCTGAGAGTTTACCTGCAGATGCAGATTTCCTATGAACATAAACACTCTATTGCTTCTAAAAAATAATGATCTCAGAGGCAAATAGCAGAAGATGTTCTGATTTCTATTAAACGCCTGATTTTACGCGGGATTCTGTTAAGCATTGCTTTCTTATAAAGAATTAAATAGCGTTGACTTTTTTCGGTATCAGGAACTTTGGGGAAAATCTTCGCAGATGGCGTTTCAGGTATCTCTGAGTATTCGTAAACCTCAACGAAATCGAAAATTAACTCGTCTAGAAGCTTCATGCTATCTTGAAAATCCCCTGATGTTTCTGTTGGAAAACCTGTGATTAATTGAGAGTTCTAACTCTAATATTGGAGTAAGCTGATCGAACTGCGCTAATGCAGTATTTTAACTCCCAGGTAGTGTATCTTCTATTCATGAGCTTGAGAATTCTATCACTTCCTGATTCTGCTGGCATCTCAATGTGCCTTATTTTCTTGGTCACAATATCGTGACGAACTCATCAATCATATCCAATAATAAACGAGGGTTAACATTTCTCAAGTTTATCTCAAACTTGCCTTTTAGAGTAGTAAGCGTATTGAGAAGGTCACAAAAATTGCAGCATAAATCCACACCATAAGATGCCAAATCTGTACCCAGTAAACTGAATTTTCTAAAGCCTTTCTTTTAATCCAATTTGAAACTCGTGCGCTAAATCATCAATAGGTTTGCTTTGGATTCCTCCTCTCGAAATTTTTATTGCGCAGTAAAAACAGTTTCCTCGGCAACCAGTTGAAGTTTTTTATATAAAACGTCGATTTATTCGAAGGAGCATAACTAAATTGACAATTGTAATAGTGGTACCAATGCTTAGCGACCTGCTTTAGGATTCGAATTAGAAGCGCTCCGCGTTTTGCTTGTTATAAGGCCAGACATCAATGAGGTAATTCCTTATAGTGTCTTTAGGTTGCAGATTAGACTTGAGAATTTGCTGTAGCTCTGGGAATTCAACTTTCGAGGAAATGCAATCACAAACTCTACAAAACTTCTTTAGGCCAGATTTTTGGAAGACATCCCCATACAATTAACCGCTGGCTAAACTTTTTCCCTCTGGATTTCTTCAAGTATGTTTAGAGAATGACTTGTCTTTTCGATGGAGCCTCCGCAACCTTTAAACAGTATTAGATCTGCGTCGTACCAATCATTAACTATTAGGCAACTATTGTCTCCAAGATAAGTCTGAACCCGGGCAGCATCAATACGATTCTCTGGACAACCGTTATAGACTACGCAAGCAGTGCTCGCTTCAGTTTGCGACATCCTATCCAAAGTGTTAGAAGACTTCAAATTAAGAACCTCGTTCTCCAGGATTAAACATCCTGTGTTCATTTGCCTAAAAGGGTCGTTATTTTCTCAATTTGGTTGCCGCTTGGAGAGCGTAGTAAGTAAAGATCATGTCAGCACCGGCACTT
>JBJKPJ010000144.1:0-4236 GCA_046706605.1 Bathyarchaeia archaeon
CTATACCCTTAGACATTATTCCTGAAGGCACCGATTACATAATGCTGCAATTTCAATATAGAGTTCTTAATCCTAACTTTATGTCAAATCTTGTTCAAACCAACGTTAGCATCGAGCCCACAGTTCATGACGACAAGGATGAGTACTGGATGGAAGCTGCTATCAAATTCCCGCATATTCTTGAGAAAGCATATCAGCACTTGGCGGTCGAAGGTATGGATTTAGAAGTCGACATTGCAGTAGACCATGAACTTACTACATCAATTCCGCCATATCTTTCAAAAGGATTAAGAAATATTAGACATCTTCTGAGCCAAACCGATAGAAATCTAGCTATAAAAGCTTTGATACGCTATTTAGAATCGAAAAAAAGGGTTAGGGATGACATATATTCAGTTGTTGCTCAAATTAATGAGCTATTCATTCCAAGTCGCTTCAAAGATTTTGTTGAAATAACCCCTTCGTTTAAATATTCAACAGCTAAAAGAGGCTCCGATTTCTACGATTTTCCTGGTCAGATGCTTCCTAAAAAAGTTACCGTAGAATCAAGGACCGATTTAAATTTAGATACCCCTGCAAAGGAAGGACGAATTTTTTACAAAAAAAGAGATATGTGCGCTGAATTGGAAAAGTTCTTCAACTAGCCTTTTTTCGATTCTACTTCCAACAGCATGTCTGTATCCCAAACAAAGTTCTTATAAAGTGATTAAACACATGAGATACGGTATATTTATCCAGTTGACCTAATTTAAAAAAAATATTTGTAATGTTAGCCCTTTTGCTTTTTGTGGTCAGTTTTGTACCCAGGTTTCCCATTTGTAGCTGTAGGTGTCCATGGCGTGTGTTTGCTGAACGGGGTTTGCTGTTATCCACCAGGTGTTGATAGAGTTTGTCCAATATGACCAGCCTTGAGCGTTGTGGAGCCAGCAGCGGTCAAAAACTGCATGTGAGGCATCGTTGGTGAAGGTGCCGGTGTTGCTGTAGACTTCTTTTTGGAACCCGCCCTGCACAAATAGGCTTGGGAGGTGTCCGCTTCTGACCCACTGATAATTAATCCACACGTCATATTTCCAGCCAAGGGCATCGTGGGTTCCGTCTAGCATGATGGTGTAGGTGTCGGTTGCGGTTATGGCGGTGTTTTTATCCATGTAATAGTACCATTCGCCCTCATCAGGGTCGTAGGTGCTCCATTGGTATGTTTCGCCAAAGTTGTGAGTTAACACGATTTCTGTCCAGCTGGTTGCGTCATCTAAATCGCCCAGTTGCACACAAAGATAATGGTAGTTGGTTTGTCCAAAAGCAACATTCATTGAGCCAGAGACCACTTCAGCTGAGACCCCGGTCCAGGAATATGCGTCTGTTCTCATGCATGAGGTTTTGCCAGTTTGAAGAGCGGTTGTGATTCCGTTTGAGCTTTGGGTTTGCTGGTTTGGTGGTGCGACGGGTTTTGTGTTGGGCATGTTAGCTATTTCCTCGGCGGTTAGTGCTCTGCCTATCCAGGTTGCGCCGGTTTTGGGGAACCAGCCCATACCCACCTCGGCAAGCTTTGCTGTGATTTGGTCATCAGTCAACCCCTGCGATTGGAATTCTTGAATCTTTATGGTTACGGGGTCAACAAAGTTTTTAGGTGGCTCCCAAACCCCCATTTGCGAGGTTGAGTTGGTTGTCTGAGCCATGACGGCATGCATCAGTGGAGAAAGCAAAAAAAGACTAATGAAAACAGCCATCAAACAATAGGTACTTTTGTGTTTCAAACATTACATCTCCTAATGCCCAACAGCTCTCACCCAAACAAACAATATGTCTACCCTTTAGAACAAACGTACTACACAATAGGACACAAAACACAAAAAAACAGGGGGCAGCTGCTATAGTCTGCCGCTAACCCAAACTTTCACGGTCTCATAGCAGAATATTAAAACAAACACCAAAGTAACTGATGTGTAGAAGAGAAATTCACGTTTCAACGGAACCGACCAAGGAAATAACAGTTCAATTAGCAAAACCACGACACCAAAAACTGTGTAGAAGAGATAGCGGGGAACCAGAAAACGGCTAACTTTAATGAAATTCTCCATCACAACCTTGTCAACAACATAGTTGCCAAGTATCCTTTTAATCAGACAAGCATCTTCCAGTTTAGCTAAGTGGTATTGAGCCACCGAGGGGCTGCTAAGCATCAATTTCCGCTGAATTTCCCGAATACCCAGAGGCTTATTCGACTTCAACATAAGACGATAGACATCAAGAGTAGTTCCGTTGAGAACACGACTTGAATCTTTCTCAGTTACAATTAACACCCCGCATGAAAAAAGTTTGCAATATTAAAGTCTCATTATAAAATGGGTTTGCTGGGGCTCCGGACCAAATAAAGGAGAAAGGGAAAATGCAAACCTTTCTTGCGAAACTATAGCTATTTTTGCTGCAATATTAAACCAGAGCCCACTCAGCCCACATATTTTGCCAATGCGTTTACTCAACAAAATAAAAAAGGGAGGGAAAATAGTTCCCATAGATTTTCACTTTATGGCTTCTTTCTGAGAGCTAAGATTATGACTGCACCGACAATTATGATAGTGACGATTATGCCGATGATGCCCGGTATCAAGTAGAGATCTGCCATTGTAGGTGCCTGTGCTGGTGGCGGTGTAGCTGTTGGAGCTGCTGATGCAACTGTGAAGTGGTCTTCTGCTGTTGAGGGCCAGTAACCGTTGGTGCCTGCAAAAGTGGCATAGACTGTATAGTCACCCGGGATGATTGGTGTCCATGTTAGCCCATAGGTGCCGCTCTGATCAGTTGTCGCCGTGCCTATGCTGTAGCAATTTCCGTTAGAGTCAAATACCGATAGATCTACTTGAACGCCTGTGAAGTTGGCTGGTTCTGGCTTTTGCTGATAGACATAGCCCATCCAGTTTGTCATGCTTGCATCAGAGGCAAGTGGAACGCCATTGGGGAAGTCTGCTTTCTGTTGTGTCTGCTGTGTACCTGCGGAGGTATCTACAACTGAACCAGATATTACCAGTGACTGCCCGAATGATAGCCCACTATGCGGTACTGAAACTGTAGTTTGACTGGATCCTCTGCCAACGGTGTATATCTGGTTGTCATAGCTATTGAACCATGTGTTATAGCCGTCCGCTATAGCGTACCCCATTGAACCAAACTCCATAGTGGCCGACGAAATAGTCCATATTTCTTGTCCATTCGTTGCATTGACAGCGCGTGCTAAACCCTCTTTGTAAATTGGCGATTTCCAGGTGTGTTCTGTAGTAACGAGGTATACTACGTCATTTCCGATAGCATTCACGAAAGTAGGTATGTTGCCATAGGGCCAGTTGAATCCTGAATTTGTGCTATTGCCTGTATCGCCATTGCCGTAAGTCCACAGTATATTGCCGGTTTTGTCGTCATAGCAGTAGAGTATTCCTCCATAGGCGCTGCTGTAGAGTTTGCCGTACGCTATCTGTCCTGGTAAAGTTCCAGGAGATGGCTCGCCATAGTAGTCAAAGGCTGTTTGAGGCTCAGATGGTCCCCATATCTTTTGGCCTGTATCTAAGCTGTATCCTACCCACTCAGCGGCTTCTTTGTATGATTGAACAAAGACGCGTGTGTCCCAATCGACTCCTCCTTGAACGACGGTGTAGTTATTTGCTGGAGGTTGAAGGGTACTCCACCAGAGAACCGAACCGATTGCACCTTTGCTTGCATTTAGGTTGACAAAGAAGTATGTGTAGGGAGTCTGGCTTGCAGCGCCCTGAAGTGTATTTTCACCGCTTGAAGGATAGCTACCGTTTTCCATAAGTATACCATCGCCGAATTTTGCGGCCACTATTGTAGGTGCTGTAGTCATTGTATTGCCCCATGGAGTTGAGATGCTCCAGTCATATCGCGAGTTTGGACCAGTTGAAATGCTTCCATCGATTGTACCGCTAATCGTGTTTACCGTAGGTAGAAGGCTTAATGAAAATAGCTTAGTCGAGTTCCATTCGCTTAATTTCCAATCTGGATTTGTGTTGTTGCCTGCGTTAGCCATAATGTAGTTTAGGTATTCTCCGTCAGGTCCCATAGCTTTCCCAGAACCGAATGATGGGACGTTGGTAATGTTGAATAGCCAGTTTCCGGTGTCTCCATCGTATCCTTGCCAAATGAGAGGCCCAGCAAATCCTCCTCCAGACGTCGCAATGAGGATTGGTTGGCAAACTCCATGTTCGTTGATAGTTTGAACATCTATAATTA
>JBJKPJ010000145.1:0-2867 GCA_046706605.1 Bathyarchaeia archaeon
CTGGTACGTTTATGTCCGCTGGAGTTGACAACGACGTGTCTTCCGATTATGCTGTCGTAGACTTCTGCTTGGTCACCGATGATTACGCGGTCCATAACTGCGGAGTCGACAACTAACGCGTTTTTGCCAATGCGAGTAAAGTTGTCGATGCAGCTGTTTACGATTTTTGCTCCATCCTCGATTTGGCAGTGTCGCCCAATCAAAACTGCGCCTTCTATGGTGATTTTTTTCTGTTTGATTTTTTGGATGATTTCTTGGCGTTTTTTCTCTGAATCTGCACTGTCTCCTTGGACCCAAATTAGTTTTTCGTCGCTTAATCTTCCTCCGAAATCCTTCAACGTGGAGAAGCCGCCGTTTAGCAGGTTTTTCATGGCTTCCAAGTAACTTTTTGGAGTGCCCACGTCAAACCAACTACCTTTAAGCGTGTACCCGTATACGTTGCGTCCTGTTTCGATGACATAGGGAATGAAGTCGTAACCGAAGTCTAAGCGGTTTTTTTCTTTGAGGATTTGTTGGACGCCTTTTTCTTTGAAGATTTTTTTGATGTCAGGCGACATCACGTACAACCCAGTGTTTGCTAAGTTGCTGGGAGCATCTTGGGGGTCAGGTTTTTCGACGAAGCGTTTGATGCGTCCGTTTTTGTCTATGTCGGCGATGCCTAATCCCTCGACGTTATCAACTTCTCGTAGCACGATGGTTAGGCAGGCTTCTTTTTCTTTGTGGTAATCCATCAGATTTTTGATTTTTAGGTCAAAGATGTTGTCGCCCTGTACGGCAAAAACGGGGTTGCATAGCTCGTAGTAATCCATGTTTATTCTTGCTGAGTCGGCGCTACCAAAATCTGGGACGTTGGGTTGATACTTTATGTGAATGCGGGGTTTAATGTTGTAGCGCACTGAAAACCCATAGCCTGACTCAAAGTAGTCGTATAGGTCACGGTAGTTGGTGTAGCCTTTAACGCCGAAAATAAAGTTGCGTATGCCTTGCCTTGCCAGAGACAAAAGAGAAAACTCCACTAGTGGCCTGTTGAGCAGTCGCAGGCAGGCTTTGCTAGTTTCCGCTGTCAGCGGCAAAAGACGGGTAGCTCTGCCTCCTACTGGGATGATTACACGGATTTTGTCTGGGGCATAGGAGTCTCCAACTAGGGGTGCATAATTGTTGCTCAAAGGCTATCAATCCACTTCTGGTATGATAAGTTGAATTTGTCCTTTTAAACTGTTCCTAACTGTAATGTCAAGATGCGACCTCAGTTTTTTGACTGTTTTATCTGGTTTTAAGAAAAATTTTTTCCGTTATTTTGTAAAAACCACCAAAGAACGATTTTTTATTGTTTTATATCGGTTTTGTTTTTGGTTTTTCAGTTAGGAGATATGTTTATTAGGAGAAAAAAAACCAAATGTAGTTTCAGCGGATGTAAATCCGAATAATAGGAGAATAAAATATAATGCAAAAAAGTAGAAATAAGACTATGGCTATTTTAATCGCTGCACTTTTGCTCATTTCTATCGGCACTTCAACAGCATTACTGCCTCTTGCCAGCGCACACAACCCACCCTACACTATCCCAACGTACCCCTATATCATCGCAGCACCTAATCCCATCGGCGTAGGACAAACCGCACACGTTTACATGTGGCTAACCAGCGTTTATGGAGCAGCAGGCGGAACAACTGCCTCTAACCCAACCAACGGTTCAACAGCTAGTGCTGCTTTACTTGCAAACAACTACCGCTTCCACAACTACAACTTAACCATTGTAAAACCAGACGGAACCGCGCAAACTCAGATTTTTGCAGTAATACAAGACCCAACCTCATCACAATACACCACTATCACACCTGACCAAGTCGGCACCTACACATTGATATTCAACTTCCCAGGACAAGTCTACGGCGAAAACGGCAACGGCTACGAAAAATCTTCATTGATGGGTGACTCATACGCTCCAAGTATCGCAACAACAACACTTACTGTGCAGCAAGACCCAATCCCCTCAGCCACCACAAGCGGACCGCTTCCATCTCAATATTGGACGCGACCCATTTATGGCGAAAACACTGACTGGTGGACCATCTCATCCAACTGGCTAGGCTCTCGGGCACCTCCTGTGGGTGGCTGGAGTAGCGCTGGTGGATATGCAACTATGTATCATCAGGATGCTCAGGGACCTTTGACTTCCCACATTATGTGGACACGTCCACTTCAGTTCGGTGGAGTTGTGGGTGGTAACCAGTTCCAAGCTGGTGGTTCTGACCCTAACTCTGATGCTTATGGAGTTGGCTACTTTGAAGGCTCGTCGTATGCACCAAGATTCTATAACCCAATTATCATTCAAGGTGTTCTCTACTACACTGAAACCGCTTCATTTACTGGTTCGCCGATTATGGGTGGAAGCTCAACAGGGCCAACCGTTGCTCTTGATCTGCGTACTGGTAAACAGCTTTGGAGCAATCCCAACATTCCAGTGCTATCGTTTGGATACCTCTACAACCTTTGGGACCCAGACCAACACGGAGTTTACCCAGCAGTACTAGTTGCAGTTGTATCGGGTCAGTGGGACTTGTTTGATGCAGCTACTGGTGATGCACTATTCAACGTAACTGGTGTTCCAAGCGGCACATCGATTATGGGTCCAAGCGGTGAGCAACTAAACATTGCATTGACAAATACTGGCACTTCTGCTAATCCTGCATGGTATCTTTCTGAGTGGAACTCTTCTAAGCTTTGGCTCTACGACATCAACCCGTATACTGGCGGTGGAAGCTTATCACCCTCAATCATCAACGGCAGCAACCTAGCACTCGTACAACAACTACCTATACCCATAACAGGTGTCACAGCTACTTTGCCAGGTGGTATTCCTCTGT
>JBJKPJ010000146.1:0-3132 GCA_046706605.1 Bathyarchaeia archaeon
ATCCCGCTAAAGCCGGAAAAATAATACTACCCACCCCATAAATCATTCTGCATAACGAAATCATTGTTCCTCGAAAACCTGGAATCTGGTCAAGAACCAAACAATTATACGAAGATGTTCCTAATGCAAGAAAAAAAGCAGTCAACAGATTAAATGTTAATGCAAGAGGTAAGTTTGGGGCAAAAAATAACATCATTGTAAAGACCCCCGTTCCAGCTATTGCTCCAACGGACAAAAACTTGATTCTCACCTTTTCTCCAAATTTTCCAACTAATAAACTGCCAGTCAACATAACAGCGGCAACCGCCAACATTACAAACACTGCAAAGTAAGTTGATGCAGAAAAATGCTGCCGGTAGAAAGCAATAGCAAGAATTCCCACTGCTGATGAAGCGGCAAAAAACAGCCAACCTATCAAACTAGCGCCAACAGACTTAGTTAAGAAAAGTTTTTTGACATTTTCAAAATTAACTATTTTTTCCGAAGGCATTTGCGAGGGAATTGATTTTGTTGACCTGCACAACAGAGATAGAACCAGCGCCATAATGCAGAAAGGAAAAACAAGATAAAGAAAAGGGCTACGCCACCCTCCTATCTGGGCAAAATAGTTTGTTAATGGTAATCCAATAAAACTAAACAAGAAGGTGCTGGCTACTAGCCAGCCTACTGCTTGAATTTTTATCTTCGGGGCTAAATTAAAAAAATCGCCGACAAGAGTGAAAGCCATTATGTTTACAATTATACTACCAACTCCTTCAACAAAAGACCATACTAAAAATAGAGGAAGGGATGTAGCAAGAAAACTGCCTATAGCTGAGAATGCAACAATAATTAATCCTAAATTTAGCAGTGATTTGTGTTTGAAACGCAAAGACAGATAACCCATTATCAGCCCAAGGATTAATTCTCCCGCAGAGTTAAGCGTTCTAAGCTGAATGGCTACACCTTCATACACATGAAAGGTTGAAGCAATATCTACGGAAAGCAACGTTACAATTCCATTTGATATAGTTACAGCAAAAGCAGCAACCACTAAAGAAAAAACAAAAAAATAAGAAAACCACTTTTTTTGGTGATATGCCTGCATTTATTTTATATGCAGTTAATTCACTATAAAGCACTTACTCATAAATGGGCTGAAGATTAGAAATTTTTGTTTAAAATATTTTAAAAAGCTTCACAATCACGCATGATTGCAAATAGACATAAGGCAGAAATAGCTTAAGTGTGAGCTATCTTGAGTAAAGGTAACTTTCAATGAAGTGCACTGAAGAAATCGACGCGAAAATACTAAGAGAGTTGCTTTATGATGGTCGAAAAAGCTTCACTTCACTTGCAAGAGAATTTCAAACATCCAAAGAAGCGATTTGGAAACGATATAATGACATGAAAAAAGCCGGAATAATTACTGGGTCAACAATTCAATTTAATTATCGATTCTTTGGGTATCAAGGAGTTGCCACAATACTTCTAAATGTTAATTATGAGGACCTAACCGACGTCTTTGAGAAGCTCAGCAAGGTGCCAAATTTGTATCCTGTGCGAGCTTATAATTCTTCGTTTAACATTGTGATGACTACAACAATAAAAGATCTAAGAGATTTAGATAAAACGCAAATGGAAATACGACGTTACCCGATTAATTCTTTTAGGTCGTTTCTCTGGGGTGACGTAAAGCATATGCCTGAAAACCTTGACTTCGGTTTTAAACAGCATTCAATCGTAGAAAATATCGAAATAAGTCCTGGATCAGAAAACGATCTCAAAGTAGATAAAATCGATTTAAAAATAGTTGATCATCTAATGCAGAATGGACGAAGTTCTTTTAGCAAGATAGGCGAATCGCTTGGTATTTCAAGTGACACAGTGGCTCGAAGATATAATCGTATGTATAAGAACAATTTCATTAAGACAAGCATACAGGTTAATCCGAAGTATTTTGGCTACAAAGGAACATTAACTACGTTCATTTCATTTTCTTCTCTAAGCCATGTCCAGACTGCTATTAAGAAGCTAATGAGAACACCTAATGTGTTTATAATCGTAAAGCAAACTGGGGAATATGACCTACACGTTGTTAGTGCTGTCAGATGTTTTGAAGATATAATTGAGAAAAATGAGAAAATCACTTCCATGCCGGGCGTTATAAAAATAGAGGCATGTTTAAGACCAATGATTGCACCCATGCCTGGGAAAGGGCGCTATATATCTACTTTTTAATGCCCTGGACCAAAATAAAGCAAAAAACCGAAAAATGCAACAGGAATAAAGTAGCGACAATAAAGCCATAACATAAAAAAAGAAATGGGTTGATGGTCGGTAGGTTGTTTAGAGGACTCCTACTTTGACTGCATCAACGTAAATTGTGCTCTGAGCACCTTGGTCGAGCGCTACTAACATCACGTAGTTGACGTATGTACCATCGCCTATATTCTGCCAGAACCAACCACAGTTTGCACCAATACCCAGGCTGCCTTTAAAATCCCAGTTGCTTCCATCGTATGAAGTGTAAACATAGAAGTTGCAGCCTGACCAGGAAGGTGTAGATACTCGAACGTTGATTGGTCCAAATCCGCAACTGCCCAGTTGGATAACTAAGCGTGCCATGGCGCCGTTTTGTCCCCAAGCTGAAAGCGTTGCATAGTTGCCATCCTCGCTACCAAGCGCGTTAGTTGCACTTGAAACGTCAGCGTAATATTGGCTCGGGTACTCTTCAGTCCAGGAAACTGAGCCGCCGTAGACAGGTGTGTCTTCGGGGCATGCTATGTAGTTGTAGAGTGTGCCGGTGCGGGAGCGTTCATCGTGTACAAGGGTGTCTGTCCAGTAGCCATATTGGTCGATGCATTGGTCAAGTGTGTCAAATGATTGGATGACAACCCAGTATTGAACTTCCCATTTGTAATGAGAGAACTGTGGGTCAGCGTAGGGCCAGCTCCATGTTAGTCCGACGTTTGCTTGGTCGTCAATGCAAAGGTCATCATAGATTGATTGGGCAACAGATTGGTAATCGCCCCAACTGGTGAATTCGTCGTGATAAATCCAAATTCCATTTTGTGGATAGTTGTATTGGTTGTTTTCATCTATTTGTGTGGGGTGCCGATAGACATCTACTTCAATGTGACCAAACAGAGT
>JBJKPJ010000147.1:0-1307 GCA_046706605.1 Bathyarchaeia archaeon
CAGTAGCGTTTGGAATAAGTGTCATAGATGTGCCCAATGAAATCGTTAGAACTGCAACAAGTAGAATAGCATATTGTCTATTTTGAAAATTTTTCAAATTTTACTTTCTCCTAATTTTAGTGCGAGCAAAAATAAGTTTTGTCGCTAAGTAATATTCGTAGCAATAACATAGTTATAAAGGACTGTTGGTGGAGCCACTACCAACAGCTAGCTGCAACCCAGAGTCACTCTCCTCCTTTGCAGATATGGTAAAATACGATGAAATGGTAGTCAACCTAACTATGCACTTTTACAAGAAACCCACGCTTTATTCAAGCATCTAAAGGTTTTTCACGCTTTCTCAGTTCAAACGAATGCGCATAAAGGACCATACATTAGTATAAACTTTTATACGTTCGTTACTGAGAAATGTTAACAGGAAATGTTGCTTCCGAGAGGATAAAGACGTAAATGCCCTACATAAAAAAAATCGAGTTAAAAGGCTTTAAGTCTTTTGGACCCCAAACAGTCAAGGTTAATCTAGATAAGGGTTTCACAGCAATAACTGGTCCCAACGGAAGCGGCAAAACCAATATCATGGATGCCCTGCTATTCTCGCTGGGCGAACTTAGCACCAAGCGTTTGCGTGCGGAGAACTCAGCGAAACTGATTTTTCACGGCTCGGAAAAGGCTGGAGAAGCCAAAGCAAAAATGGCAAAGGTTGTGGTTCAGTTTGACAACAGCGACGGCATTATGCCTGTTGACACAACCACGGTGACGATTTCGCGGGAAGTTTACCTAAACGGGCAGAGCGTTTACCGCTTAAACGGGCGTCGGATGTCCCGCACCCAAATCACCGAAACCCTATCCATGGCTGCCATCAGCAGCATGAGCCAAAACATCATCCCCCAAGGCACCATCACAAGGCTAACTGATTTGACCTCGATGGAGCGGCGAAAAATAATTGAAGATCTCATCGGCATCGCCCAGTACGACAGCGAAAAAACTGAAGCCGAAGAAAAACTACGAGCCGCCGACATTTCCATCCGAACCGCCATGGGCAGAATCGACGAAGTCCAAAAACGCCTCGACGACCTCGAACGTGAACGCAACCAACTTCTGAGGTACAACTTCATCCAGAATGAAATCAAAAAGTTTCAAGCCATCAAAATCTCAAGTGATATCGGTCAGCTAAACCATAAAATCACTGAGAACCTTGCTCAAACCCAAACAGTCAAGGAAAGAGTTGATTCTCTCAAAGAACAGCGGGATTTGCGGCGCAGTAAGCGTCACGCGATAGAAAGTGACTGGCGAAAACTCAGTGGCGA
>JBJKPJ010000148.1:0-1191 GCA_046706605.1 Bathyarchaeia archaeon
GTCTAACGCTCCGTTAGCCTGTGTTGTTCCTGCTGCTAAACCCATTCCTTGTCGGGCGCTTTTTCCGCCACCAAAGACCAACTCGTCGCCGAAGCTTGTGGCATCTTTTTCTACCTCGATGACTAAGTTTGTGTCTGCTAATTGTATTTTATCGCCTTTTGTTGGCCCGTATAGGTCGAAATATTGTTTTCTTGGAATTTTCATTTTTTTCATGCTCCTTTGAATTTAAGCTTCTTTGCTCGCCGGATTGCAGTATCTTTTCTATATATTGTTCGTACGCTGCCAACGACAAGATTGTTAAATCCATGAATGTATTTTTTGCCGCCGTATTCTACGAGTGTGACTTCTTTTTCTTGTCCAGGTTCAAACCTTACGCTTGTGCCAGCTGGGATTGCAAGTTTCATGCCATAAGCTTTTTCTCTTTCAAATTCTAATGCCCTGTTTGCCTCAAAGAAGTGGAAGTGAGATCCGACTTGGATTCCTCTGTCGCCTGTGTTTTTCACTTTTAGCTTAATTGTTTTTCTTGTTGGGAATGCTTCTATGTCTCCTTGTCCCAGGGTTATTTGGCCAACTGTGTTCGGGGTCATTTTTTGATTTCCTCCTTTGGTTGAATTGGGTTATGTACGCTTACCAATTTGGTGCCATCTGGAAAGGTTGCCTCAACCTGCACCAGATTTATCATCTCTGCTACGTTTGGCATTACCTCATCCATCGACAAAACATGCCTAGCATCTTTGGCTATTTGGGCTACGCCTACTCCTCTCCTAGCGCCTTCTTGAACAAAATCTGCTATGATTGCGACTGCTTCGGGATAATTCAGTTTTAATCCGTTTTTCATTCTGCGCTCAGCCATTCGTGCAGCAGTGAAAATCATCATTTTTTCTGTCTCACGTGGTACTAGTTTCATTATTATTCACCTTTTTTTCTAAAAACGAACACTTATGAACAGTTTTTGCCGTGGTTTAAAACTATGTGACTACATACTGTAACAGCAAATCTGTAAATACACATTCAAACGCTTGTTTATTGAGTGATTTTTTTTGGACCCAATTTCTGGAACTATAAATTTCATTCTTAACGGTGTGGCTCAAGTTTTCTTCATGGGTTCGCCTTTAGTTGGAATTATCTTTGTGATTGCTCTTGCCATTAACTCAAAAAGAGCAGCAGCATTCGCTGTCATTGGGTCAATAG
>JBJKPJ010000149.1:0-3546 GCA_046706605.1 Bathyarchaeia archaeon
CCTTGATACATGAAAGACCACACAAATCGTCGGCGCTGATGGCTTGATCAAAACTTACCTCAATGGATTGCAGGCTTTTGCTTTTTGTCTTTAAGATTTGGGGTGTATCTATCGCTGCGATTCTGCCATGATTAATTATCGCTATCCTGTCGCAGAGTGCGTTTGCCTCCTCCATGTTATGGGTGGTCAAGAACACCGTGGTGCCTGCTTTGTTTAGTTCCACTATCAGGTCGCGTATAAGTTTGGCACTTTCGACATCTAAAGCTGAAGTTGGCTCATCAAGAAAAAGCATCTGCGGTTCATTTATAAGCGCCATCCCCAAAAGAACCCGCTGCTTCATCCCTTTCGAGAAGCCTCGCACATGATCGTTTTTTCTGTCAAACAGACCAAATCTTTCGAGAAGCTTTTTTGCTCTTTCTTCCCGTTTTCTTTTAGGGATGCCATATAATTCGCCGATGAGCATAAGGTTGTTCCATGCTGAAAGGTCTACATAGGCGTTTGACATTTCAGGCGCTATTCCCATGAGTTGTTTAGCTTGCAGAGGCTCTTTGATGATGTCATGCCCCATTATTGTTGCTTTGCCACTATCAGGTTTGATTAAACCAGTCAGCAATCTGGTCGTCGTGGTTTTGCCTGCACCGTTAGGACCCAAAAAACCAAAGATTTCACCTTTCTTAACTTGAAAATTTATGTGATCAACTGCTACAAAACGGCCATAACACTTTGTCAGACCACCTGCTTCAATGGCGAAATCTGATTCCATGATCTTCCAGAATAGGATCGGTCCAAATTAAACATTAGGGGAAATGAATCAGCGTGTAAACCTTAGTTGAGTTGTTTTATTTGTCTTGTTTTGAAGAACGAAATGTCCATAGCAGACTCGGCAGTAACCAGACTTGTTTCCTCTTGACAGCTTGGTGCCGCAGCCTCCTTTGCATAGCCTTTTAGTGAACATCTTTTGGGCTAACGGATGTGCCTCCTTGGATTGTACTGCAGTGTTACTGTTAGGCGTCTTTTGGCGTTGGAGTTGACGAGTTCTCGGTTGATTCTGCTGTCGTTTCTTCCGCTGCTGCCGTGCCCGACACGTTTCACCCTCCAGTTGTCCATGTTGCCGCGGACAAGCTGAGGATTACTAGTCACCAGAAAGAACGGCAGATTAATCTGCGAAGTATACAGCTCCGCAACAAAATTTAGCAGCCTTTTGCCTATTCCGATGCCTTGGAAATCGGGCAAAACCACAAGCCTACTAACACGGAAATGGTGCGACCTCATACGGACATGCGCAACGGCGATAAAGGCAACGGGTCGCTCCTGCAGCTTTGCCACGTAGCAGCGGACTCCAGCGCCGAGTTTGCTGTTTAGATAATGATGCTCCCTAAAAACCTGCCACATGGATACACCGCAGCGATGGACTGTGAGGTTAACAGGCGGATGCATTCTTTTTTTTTAACACCACAAAAATCGGTGAACTCCATAGTGTCAGTGCAAAACATCCAGTCAGGCTCAAGCCAATCCACCACGTCGCTGTGGCAGGTGACGGCAACAAACTGTTTGCCCGGATGGTGCCTCACGTTTTTGCTGATAGCATACGAACCGATCTGCGCAACCGTCCGGTCTACAACGCTTGTGAATTCATCAAAAACAACCAACTTCTCAGGACAGCACAGCGCGCGGGCGACGTCGACTCGCATTTTTTGTCCTGTGCTAAGGCAGCTGTAGCTTTTTAGCCAGCTAGGCGGCTCACTAAACCCTGCACTATTCAGCGCCATCTCAACATCTTTGCATAAAAGCTCAGCTGGGAAGTCGTCAAGAAAACAGGGCTGCTCGTATGGGAAACTGGTGAAGTAGTAGCCTCCAAAGTGCTTTGCGAGGCGTTTTGCTATGCTTGTTTTACCCGAACCGCTAAGACCAGTTATGACTCCGATTTGCCAATTCAAATCTTCGATGGGTATGGAGCCCTTGATGCGTTTTTCGAGTTTGACGTCTTTGAGGTCGTGGGAGCCTATGACGCTTTGAGCCCTAAACGTGTCGGGGGCATGCCAAGTGTAAGTAAAATCAAACTCCATCTTTGCGCCTCCTACAGGTTAAGAATCCTCACCTTGTAGCCCTCGCCACTTAGCTTCTCAAATTTGCCCTTCTGGTCGGATTCGTCTTTGCACTCTATTATCAGCTCATAGCTTTCGGGTATGAGGTTTGAGCCCTCCTTTGGACCACCCAAATCTTGGGGCAACTTCTCACCCACAGCCGAAAGTAGCGCCTGCAAATCATCTCTCTCGCCAGCCTGAATAATGCGAGCAAACTCTTCCGCATCTAAGTCGCGGCTGTGCTTGCCTTTGAGCTTATTGAGGATTTGCCTAAGCATACGCCTATCAACATCCGACACGGGCAACCGCAAAACAGGAGCATAAAATTCACCATGAGCTAAACAGACTTGCGCTCGCTGCTCACCATCCGCAAAAACCCCATCCTTGTTGGTGACAATCGGGTAGGTCCAACCGTACTTCTGCAAGCTACGCCACACCTGCATCTGTTGTTTGGTGGTCATTTTGTTCGGGTTTTGCTCATCAGTTTTTAGCAGCCGGAGGTCTTCCACTAACTGCTGATAAGCGACGGGAAAGTCGATTTTGGTTTTCTTTTCAGTCAAGACAACCATCATTAAGCAGAGCGTATGCTTGCAAGAAAAACGCTGTTGTTAAGTCCTATTAAGGTTTAACAACAATTGTTAAATATTCATAATCCTCTGGATTTGGCGATGAGAAAACACCCAGTCAGCATTGCTCTTTCTAATCGTGTGTTGCAAAGGATAGATCAAGAAGCACAAAAACAAAAGCGTTCAAGAAGTGAATTTATAGAATTATTTTTTGAGGACACGTTTTTCCAAGTTACCAAAAGCAGAGAAAGTTAACGGCTAACAGAAAAAGCATCTTTCGTGGAAACTTACTTTGAGATAACCATTCTTGCTTTAGGGTAAACAAATCTGACAAAAAGATACATAATAAAAACTATACTGGTTATGAAGAAGCTAACTGGATAAGGTTCATAGAATGCAATGAAAAGACCAAGCCACGTTGATATCAAGGCAACCGCGATAGAAATTCCAATAGCGTGCAAGGGACGCTTTGTAAGCTTTTGCGCAATCGCTGCAGGCGTAACCATAAGCGAAAAAATAAGCAACACACCAACCACCTGAACAGCTATCGACGTCGCAACAGCAAGTAAGAGCATAAAAACAATCCCTATCAAAACCATAGGCATACCTTTAGCTTCGGCAACATCTTCATCAAGAGAAGCAAACAAAAGCGGCCTATAAACAACAGCAACCGCACCCAACAAAATCAAACTAATAACCAAAGTTACTAAAACGTCACTAACGCTAATGCCAAGTATTTGACCAAACAAAATCGAATAAGCCTCAGTCGCATACCCCGTATAAAGGCTGATAAACAAAACACCCAAACCAAGCATAAACGCCAAAACAGTCCCAATCTGCACATCACGGTTAGACGCCTTTGAACCAAGGACAGCCATCCCCGTTCCCCCCGCACT
>JBJKPJ010000150.1:0-2111 GCA_046706605.1 Bathyarchaeia archaeon
CCTCTGCTCTTGTTGGAGATTGTTGGTTAATCATAGATTCGAGCATCTCGGTTGCTGTCACCACTAGTTTGCCTTTCTGGTTGCAGAGTTTAATTAGAGATTTCTGGACCAACGGAACTTTCTCAGGCTCAATTTCTATTCCTAAATCGCCTCTAGCGACCATTATTCCGTTGGCGGCATCCAAAATTTCCTGAGCGTTTTCCACGCCCTCCAAGTTTTCTATTTTGGCGATTATTGCTCCTTTGAAGTTTTGACCCTTCGTGAGGTTAGTTACGTCTTGAGCGTTTCTTGTAAAGGAAAGCGCAATGTATTCTACGTCATGTTTTTTGGCAAACTTAACTAGCTCAACATCTTTAGCGGGTAGTGTGGGAACACAAAGCGGTTTGTTTGGAACATTAACGCCTTTTCCATCCTCTATGCATCCGCCATGTATGGTCAGCAACCTCAGTTTTCTGTCTGTTTTTTCGGCGACGGTGGTTTTGATTTTCGCGTTATCTATGAGGATAATGTCGCCGTTTTCGATTCTGTCATAGAAATCATGGGAAAAACTAATTGCTTCGCCGCCAAAACCTGCTTCGAAAATCTCGCCTTTTTTGACTGTTTTAGGTTGAGACGCTTTGATTCGGATTTCTGGACCTTTAAGGTCAAAAATTATCGGAACTTCGCCTACTTCACGCACCGTTTCAATGGTTGATTGGTACTGGGATAGGTTTCCGTAAGCAGTGTTAATTCTAACGCCGTTCATGCCTGCTTCAAACATTTTTTTAATAACATGTTTGGAAAGACTGGCTGGACCAATTGTGCAGATAATCTTTGTCTTCTTCACAAGCATCCCCGATGGTTGTCTAAAAGAGCAGTTGCCGAATTAAACCTGACGGTGAACGGTTAAGATGATTCTTTTTTCTGGGTTTTTCCCCTTTCTTTTTTGTTCTCTTTGGGCTTAGCCCTGTTTTTTTGGGGCAAAGTTGGTAGCAGTTTGGAGGCACGTTCCTGAAGGATTTTCCTAGTTTCAATCGTAACCCCCGATTGTGCAATCAACTCGTCGATTCTTTCTTTGCTTTCCTCAAGCATGTCTCCTAACTGTTTGTTGGAGATTTTTCCCTCAGACTTTAACCTATGCGCTTCTTCAATAGAGGATGTTATCCGCGAAAAATGCCAATCTACCTCGGTTTCAGGGCAGATTTCTGACTCCGGCATCTTTTTACTGGCATAGTTAAACAGCAGAGGAACTTGGATCATGATTGATAGAAACGCGACACCAAATACCATCGTACTTATGATACTTATATCACCTTCAGAAACCACAGCTGAAGTGGTTATGGTTGCAGCAAGCGCCACGGACAAGGCACCTCTAACGCCGCCAAGCATTGCAATGTTACTCCAGACAACCTGCATTTTACCGCCTATCTTTCTGAAAATAGCAAAAATCGGGTAAACTGTTGCGGCTCTGGCAATCAGCACCGTCGCATAAGCTACCAATATTATCAGGATTGATTGTGGGAAGCTTACAATGTTTGCCTGGAAGCCTATGAGCAGAAACGCCACCGAGTTGCCTAAAAACGCTGCTACCTGCCAGAAATTCTTGACTGCTTGTCTTGTCGCAGGCTCCATAGCAGTGTTGAGGGTGTTGTTGCCAAAGTATAATCCTGCAACGGCTACAGCGATTAATCCTGATGCACCCACACCTGAAGCAAACGCGTAAGCACCGTAAACCACAACGATGGTAAGTATGGTTTCAGCTACTTTGTCTTCAATTAAGCTTGACAAGATTTCTCCGACGAAGGCAACTGCTAATCCGATTAGGGCACCAACACCCATACCAAACCCAAAATCTACAAAGACGTTAAAGACATCTATCCTTGCCAACCCCACTGAAGACAGTATAATGGTGAAGATGACGATGGCTGTTGCGTCGTTGAAGGCTGCCTCTGTATCCAGTAGTGTTGCCAGTTTTGAGGGAACCTTAACGCGTCTAAAAACCTCCAAGACGGTGACTACGTCTGTTGGAGCAATCAGGGCAGCGAAAAGAAATGAAACATAGAAGGGTAGCCCAACTAGCTTCCATAAGATTAGTCCACCAACAAAAGTGGCGGCTAAGACGCCTATGGTCG
>JBJKPJ010000151.1:0-11827 GCA_046706605.1 Bathyarchaeia archaeon
GCCGATTAGCAGGTTGCCGATTTTGTTTTGGATAAACACAGGCAACAGATAAAACACATAAACGGGAAAGATACAGAGCCGAATTGGGTAGGTGTCCAGCCAAACGTTTCTGTGGTCCGATCGAATAATGCGCATGTGGTCAAGCATAGACGTGTAAAATCTATCCACGTTAAGCCAGACGCGCTCCGTGTTTGGTTCGCTTGCTTGATGAGCCCGATAGGCTGAGAGTGCTGTTCGCCAGTGCCCACCACTCTCGTTAATATAGAGAGGATAAACTTTGGCACCAATTTCCTTTAGCATCGCATAGCTAAGCAGGCTCTCTTTGCCACCGCTTGACAAAACCCCACACGCACCGGCATCGAACTCGGAGCAAATCGGAGCGTCCTCTGTGACGGCAGCGGACGTGAGTTTGGCAAGGGGTTTAGCGTTTTCTTCGGTGACATCTTGGTCTGAGAGGCGGAACTGAGGAAGAATGTAGGGGTTTTTTCGGCGGATTAGTTTGTTTATGAAGATGTCTTTGCTGAAAATTTCCAGATGGTCCCAAACCAGTGATTGGTCGGCTTGGCTTAGGGGGTAGTTGAGTTTGATTTCCTTTGTGAAAAGCCCATAGTTGAGCACAGGCATAACCGACGCCAAACGCAACAGCGCTTGATGCTCGGCAGAAAGCGTGTTTTCGTATTTAGCTAAAAGGGTAAAGCTGGCTTTTTCTCCACTGATGAGGTGACAGATTATTTTGGTGCTTACAGTTTTCCCTTTAATTTGGGGGTCATCAATCTCGATTGCATCAAAGCAGGCTAAATCCGTTACCCAACCCCATCCTTGAGCTTCTCAATAGCATCAGCAAGCTGTTCCACGCCGTCGAAAACTGGGTCTTCAACCGGCACCTTGAACCGCTGGTAGTATCTGGCTTTGGCTTTTTCTGCATCTTGCCGTGAAAGATGTTCATGGTTGATACTTATTCCAACCAGCGGGCGCTCGGAGAGCAGTTTAGCAATTTTGATCACCCGCATTGGGTCAGGCATTGGATAACCGGGGAATCCGTCAAGGTATGGGCGGCCAGGCGCGTCTTGCAGTGTAAATCCGTGGATTTGGCCTGCAGCCATTATCTCGAAGCCGCCAGGGAAAAATGGGTGCACCAAGCTTCCCTGCCCCTCAATAATCATGAATTCGGGTTTTTCGTCACTCCATGAATCAAGGACGCCGCCTTCGATGCCGCCTGAGACAAAGTCGTTTATCATAGCATCGATGACTGCGCCGTGCTGCCAGCCCTGCATCCAGCCCGTTTGCCCCGTGAAAATCATGTCAGCGGTGCGTTTGCGTCTCCGCAGTTCGTTAACTATCAAAACGGCGGTTGTTCGTTTGCCAATCGCCGAGTCTGTGCCAAGCGTGGCGATTCGGGTTGCGCTTACGTTTTTTATTTCGCCCGTGTAGAAGCGTTTATAGTCGCGGTATATTTTGCGTACATCAGTGATTTTACAGGAGTTCTTCTGGGCTAGTGCTACGAAGTTTTTGTCGTCTGAGATGAATTGGTGGAGACCTGAAACCACGTTTAAGCCATGCTCTAAGGCAAACGCCACTGCTTTGTCGTATCCCTCTGGCAATACGCCGCCTTCTGAGACCGCGCCGACAATGAAGGTTTGAGGCTTGGCTTTTTGGATGGCTTCCTCCAGACTTTGATAGAGTGGAATTCCTCGTTTTTGTCCATCAAGCAACTCGCCCGCATCGCCTACTGGAGCAGTAGAATCCACGACGCTTACCACATTAAACCTCGTGGTGTACCGTATCAAGCCGTGAGCGGTTTTGCCGTTTGCGTTTTGGAACTCTCGGTCACAGTAAACTACTGCTGACTCTTTGGGCATCGTGCTCACGCTTTGCGTCCAGTCAAGATTACAACGTAGCGGTCGCCAGGGTAGGGCTCTTTTTTATGCCTATCCAGCAGAGCAATTAAGCCAGCGGTGGATGCGGGAAGCACGCTTAAGCCTTCTTTTTCTCTGATGAGGCGGGCATAGTCTGCCATACTTTTGTCGGTTGCATATGCTGCCCACCCATGGGTTTGTCGGATAGCTGCCAAGGCGTGGTCACCGTCGATGGAGCGCCAGTTGATTAAGGGCTCGTTGATTTGGGTGTTTCTGTTTTTTTCTGGATTTAGGTCGTAGCAGTGAGGCGTATTTTTGATAAACGCGTTAATTATCGGATTCATGCCGTAAGAGGAGCCTGCGATAAATCGGGGGATACGAGAAGTTTTTCCTCTATGGTATAGGCTTAGGAAACCGCGGTAGATGCCGGCGATTGTGGAGCCGTTGGATGAAGGTACAGCCACTGCAGCAGGGGCATCTCTTAGTTCATCGTAGATTTCGTAGGCTATTTCGCCGTAGGCTGTTAGCTGCAGAGTGGTGTTGCTTCCGCCAGGGTTTGCGTCGTAGTAGCCGTTTTTTTCGGCTTCCATGCGGGAAATTTTGACTGATTCCTCGTAGTCGCCGGGGGTTTTGATAATTTCTGCGCCTAAGGTTTTGATTTCTTTGATTCGGTTAGCATGGTACTGTTCGGGGATGTAAATCAGGCATTGTAGTCCTGCCAGTGAAGCTGCCAGCGCTATTGCAGCGCCATAGTTGCCGCAGGATGCAACAGTTATCTCGTCGTATCCTCTGCGTAGGGCGTCAAGTGCTTGTGCGAAGGCGATACGGTCTTTTTGGGTTCCTGTGGGGTTTCCGCCTTCAAATTTTAGGTAGATTTGCCGCAGACCAACTTCGCGTTCAATGTTTCTTGCCCGTGTGAGGCTAGTATCACCTACTTCAGAGTTGAGGATGGTTTCGAAACATTCTAGTCGCTCTTCAAGAGACTTTGTGTGGTCTCGGGCGATTTTGCTTTCAAAGGTCAGTTCAGGGGTTATGGAAGGTATGTGGGGAGTTGCGCCGTCCAAAAGAGAAAATGGGCTGTGACTCCTTAAACCTTCACCGATTACATCATGGTTGTGGTGGGGCAATCCTTCTTCAGGGTTTTCCATAATTTTTCATCCGTTTAACGTGACAATTTTGCTGATACTTTGAATTCGGCTAAAAAACTAATAGAAACAAGATTTTTGATTGGGAAAACTAAAAAGTCCAAATGCTTCTTTGAACTTGAACTATCTTTGAGTTGAATATTTGAGTTAGGTACCACCAATGTGACACCAAGGTAATTGAGAAGGCGTTACTCTACAGTAATATTTAAAATTACCTCAAATATATGGCGGCATTGAAGTTGACAAACAATAAAACAAAACAGAACAACAAAAATTGAACCGCGTAAAGTGTACATTGAAAGGCTTAAAGAAAGCCTGCTTCCCGCAGTTTAAGAGCGACGCTTATGTTGCCTTTAAACTGGATTTTCCCTAAAAAAAACGCTTTTTCAGCACTCAATTTTCCATTCACTAAATCCATAAAATCCGTTTCGTTCATCTTCAGCGTCAAATTGGGCTCGGAGTAGGTGCCTTGGTTAACTTGCAGTTTCTGGTCTTTGACAACAACAAACCAATTAGACACTTCTCCATTGGTTATGTCTAGTTGAGCAACCACATCAATACCTACCGCTTTTTCTGGCTTAAACCGTACCGGCAATTCTTTTTCAAGGAACTCTTGAGGCGTTTTTGACTCCATCTTTTCAACTCTATGCAGCTATTGGTAACTATCAGCCTTATTGAAGATTTGCATAGTCACCTGAAGATGTCTTTTTCCTTTGCCCGCGTCAACTTCGTTGACGCCGCATTTTCATCCATCTGGTAACCGTAACCGCGGATAATTGCTGCTGGAATGCCCTCGTTAGCTTGCCCAATAACAAGCTCTGCCGCAGAAGCCAATTCATCTGCAATGGCAGTTTGCTTTATTCTAAGAACGTACCCGAACAGGTCTTTTTCGCCACGCCTATCGCGTATTGGCTTAAACCCAGCAACTCCCACCGCCACATTAATTTCACCCATCCTAAACGGTCTGCCATGAGTATCCGAAACAATGACCGCAACATCCACATCAACCAAACACTTAATCTCTCGACGGATTCCCTCGGCTGATGAGTTTGGGTTTTTGGGCAAGGGCACAACGTTGCGATCGCCTAAAACGTTGGAACGATCTACGCCTGCGTTAGCGCAGATTATACCGCCCACAGTTTCAGTTATGATACTGTTTTGGCTGAGTCGAATGATTTCTTTGGTTTCCTGCAAAATAACTTCAACAAGAGCAGGGTCTTTGCCGGTTTTCTCTGCGATTTCTTTGGCCTTTTCGGAGGGGGCAACGTGGTCTAGGTTGATTACGTTTCCTTCAGCCTTAGAAACAACCACATGGGTAACAACAATTACGTCTTTTTCCTGAAGCGGGGTCTTCTGGTTTTCGGCAGCCTCCACAATTAGTTTGCCGAGGTTATCTCCATTATTTATGAGCGGTAAATTTTCAATGGGAATTATTTGGATTGATTTCACGCATTTTGCCTCTCTGAATGTTGCTAAGTTAGCGGTTTAAATTTATTTTGCAACTAGAGTTTTAAAACTCTGTCAATACAAGCATTTTGTTCGACATTCGCTTGAATTGAGCAAGGTTTTATAACCCCCCACAGAAAATTACATTTAATCAGCTCAGCTTCTAAAAGGGTGTAGCCAGCTTGGGAACGGAAAATCTAGACTTTATTTTCAAACCTAAGCGCATTGCAGTGATTGGCGCAAGCGAAAGAAACGGTTCAGTGGGCGCCAAAATCCTTGACAACCTGCTTAGTTCAGGTTACGCGGGCAAAATTTACCCTGTAAATCCCTATAGGAAAATTGTGCAGGGCATTAGGGCTTACCCAACCATCAACAAAATTCAAGAAAAAGTCGACTTAGCCATCATCGCCACACCTGCCCACTTGGTTCCCCAAATTGTTGAAGAATGCGGATTAGCCCAAACCATAGGAATAATTATTTTCACAGCGGGATTTAGGGAAGCAGGCAAAACCACATTTGAACTTGACCAAAAAATCTGCGAGCTACAAAAAAAGTATTCACTTAGGATTATCGGACCCAACAGTCTGGGAGTAATAAGACCAAAAAACAACCTTAACGCAACTTTTGCCGATAAACACGCCCTCAATGGAAAAATCGCGTTCATCTCCCAAAGTGCAGCTCTATGCGCCTCCGCTTTGGATTGGGCAAGCGAAAACCACGTGGGTTTTAGCGCAGTTGTTTCCACAGGCTACATGCTCGACGTGGACATGGCGGACTTAATTGATTATTTCGATAATGACCCGCAGACTAAAACGTTGATGCTTTATGTTGAATCCATAAAGAACCCGCGCAAATTCATGAGCGCAGTTCGGGAATTCGCAAGAGAAAAACCAGTCGTGCTTGTTAAGGCAGGCAGGTTTATGGAAACAAGCCAAGCTACACTCTCCCACAGTGGCGCACTGGCAGGGGAAGATGCAATTTATGATGCGGCGTTTAAGCGGGCGGGCATTGTCCGCGTTGAAACCGTCAGCGACCTATTCAACTGCGCTACGGCGCTGTCCACTCAACCAAACCCAAAGGGACTAAACTTAACCATCGTCACAAACGCTGGGGGACCCGCAATTATGGCTACTGACCAGCTTGTGGCTCAAGGCGGAAAACTCGCAGACCTCACCCAAGAAACCTGCACAATGCTGAGGCAGGTTTTGCCGCCGTACTGTAGCCTCAAAAACCCTGTAGACATCTACGAGGAGGCAACGGTGGAGCGCTTCAAGAAAGTGCTTGAAATCTGCCTCAAAGACCAAATCACCGATGGATTTCTGGTGGTTTACACTCCGCAAGGCGCTTCTGACCCGATTACGCTTGCCAGAATCGTTGCGGATTTGGCGCAGAATGTTGGGAAGCCTGTTTTGATGGCGCTGATGAGTGAAGATGATCGCTGCCGAGAAGCTCGACGAATTTTGCAGAGCCGAGGCATCCCAGCGTTTTCTAATCCTGAACAGGCAGTTTCAACCTTTACCCACCTCTACAACTACACCCGAAACCTCGAGTTGCTCTACCAAACGCCCCAAGAAATCCCAGTTCCCCAAATTGACGCCAAACTGCTTAAATCAATTATCAGGCGTGCGTTCTGTGAGGGAAGGGCAGTTCTAAGCCTGGTGGAGTCTATGCGGTTTTTAGAAGAATACAAAATCCCAGTCGTCAAAACACTTGTAGCGACAACTCCGCAGGAAGCAGAATCATTTGCTTCGGAACTTAGCTACCCTGTGGTTATGAAAGCTCTCTCGCCGCAACTGACCCATAAAGCCCAATTTGAAGGTGTCAAACTGGATGTATGCAATCAATCGGAAATGGGCGTTTTCTTTAATGAACTTTTAGAGAAAGTTAAGCGTGTCCACTTTTCCCTAGAGTTTCAGGGAGTTGCTCTTCAGCCCATGGTACGAGGCATTGGGCAGGAACTTTTGCTTGGAGCAAAAAAAGATCCGCATTTTGGGGAGGTGATTTTGTTTGGGCGCGGCGGCATTCTTGCCGAGGTTTACAAGGATATAAGTTTGGGTTTTCCACCTCTAAATCAGGTGCTTGCTAGGCGGATAATTGAGGACAGCGGGGTTTACAAGCGGGCTGCGTCGGCAAAAAAACAGTTCAACATCAACTTGGTTGAGGAAATTCTTGTCAAGTTTTCCCAGATGGTTACGGATTTTCCTGAAATCAAAGAAATCGACGTAAATCCCTTCATCGTTTCGGAAAAAGATGCCACAGCGGTTGATGCCCGCATCGTTTTAGACTGGGACCGCGTTATGCGTGACGTAGCTGACTACAATGATCAGACGCTTATTGCCTCCTACCCCAAAGAGTACATTACAACGCAAAAGCTAAAAGACGGAACTGAAGTGGTGTTGCGCCCCATAAAAGCCGAAGATGAAGGACGCTACAACGAGCTAATCAAATCACTCTCGCCTCAGTCTATGCGGTTTAGGTTTTTTTCCTTGATAAAAGAAATCCCCCACGACACCCTAACCAAATACTGCAACCTAGACTATGATAGGCAAATCGCGATTGTGGCTGAACTCAAAAAAGCCGACAACCCGATTGTGGGGGTTGGACGGGTGATTGCTGAGCCAGGCGGCTCAACAGGGGAATTTGCTGTTTTAGTTACTGACAACTGGCAGCTTCATGGGTTAGGTTCGCTTTTGATGGATTACATTATTATGGCGGCAAAAAACATGCGGCTAAAGAAAATCTTTGCTATGATTCTTCCAAGCAACACTAAAATGATTGAGTTAAGCAAGAAAAAGGGATTAAAGGTAGAAACCTTGGATGAGGAGGCTGTTAAAGCCTCTTTAGAATTATCTTATTAGACCAGCCTTAGCTTCTGAACTTTTGCAGTTTCTGCAACATCACCTTGTCGCCTTCAGCGTCGCCTGCACATGTCGCGATGATGCCGTCGACGAGTCCGACAAGTTTCTCTGCTTTCTCTGCCACTGTTTCCATGGTTGCAGCAGTTGGCCAGCCAATCATCTTGACTGTTTCAACGTTTTTGTCTGTTCCAACAAGGAAGTATGCAAACAGTGGCTTGTTGAGTTTCTTACATTCGGCAGAGACTGCTTTTAGTGCTTCAAAGGATGAGTCTTGTAGACGCATGAAGTACACAAAGTCCCATGGCTCGCGTACTCTTTGCAGTGTTTCTTCAATTGAGCGTCGTGCAGTTAGTAGGCAGCCGAGTTTTAGGTTCTTAGTTTTAAGGTTGGTACGGATGAAGTCGCGTGCAGCCTCAGAGGAAGGAAGCATCTTTATTGGTTCACCAAAGTGTGGTTTGTCGCCCATAGTGAGGGCTAAACCGTCTAATCCGACAATGTCAGATGCTAAAGCTAAGCCTCCAACTTCAACTGGGCCTTTATAGTGTAAAATGAAGATTGGGCAGACATATTTATCTGGGTACTTGCTTTTCAGTAAGCAGCTTACAACTACGCCGCTTGGAGCTGGAAAACCAGCTGCGCTGTCAGTAACGTTCCATCCATCGACAAGGTCTTTGAGTTCTTCGGCAAGCTTTAGAAATTTACGTGTTGGGACAAATTCATTTAGTATTTTCATGGAGAGTTCATCTCAGATTAAAGGGATGAGGCGTTTGGGTTAAAAAGTCTTTTGTATGAACAGCGGCGGGTTAGTCGGTTTAACGTTTTTCATAAAGCATATCTAAAAAACAGCGCTATTTCGGAGCGTTTAACGCAGCAAAGTTCTTTTCGGCACGGCTTTTCTTAAACTTGGCTAATTTGGAGTTTTCCAGATCCACAGCATCTTTTCAGCGAGGTTTTGCTAGCTTTTCACTCATCTTTGAACAAACAACCAACACCGCATCTGCTGATTACTTTTTTGTCTCTTTATGTGGGTGTGGCGGTTTTAGAATCCTAAGAGAGGTATTGATCCCGTTGGCGGTTTCCACAGTCATCTATATGTTAAATTCAGTGATTAAGAAACAAATTCTTCGGCGGCTTTAAGAAACTCGGAAACTTTTAAAAACAACTCCTCAGCCACCAATTCTTTAGGCAAATCCCCATCTACCCTAACCAACTCTCCTTTCTCTACGTATTTGAGGTAGATCTCTCGGACTTTCTGCTGGGTCTCCAGTGTCTCCATCACGGATTTTTTGCGCTGCAACCGCTCCAGCACCAGTTCAGGAGGCACATCGATAAAAATACACAAATCAGGCTGTAACGCTCGAGCATTAATGGCTTTTATCCAGTCCAAACTCAGCCCCGCGCTCCCCTGATACGCCAGCGACGAGTAAACGTAGCGGTCGCAGATAACCAGTCTCCCTTCTTTTAAGGCGGGGTTTAGTTCAGTTTGGTGTTCGATGCGGTCAGCGGCAAAAAGAAGCGCTTCAGCCTCGATTGGGAGCCGCGTGTCCTCGTAGAGGCAGCCTTCGCGGATGAAAGCGCCGATTTTACCCTTGCTGGGTTCCGCGGTTAGGTGAATTTGATAGGTTTCTGAGAGCCGCTTTGCAAGGATTAATGCTTGGGTGGTTTTTCCACTTCCATCTAAGCCTTCGATGACGATGAATATGCCTTTTTTTGTCATGGCAGGTCACTTGGCTGGTATGCGTTACACATTAATGGGAGACACCTAAATATAACTTACAAATCGTGAGGAACACCTTATGCCGAAGGCTTACTGGGGAGAAATAAAAGATCCTGTACATGGGTACGTGTACATTAATGAAGCAGAAAAAACCGTTATCGACTCTTATCCCATGCAGCGGCTACGTCGGCTGCGACAGCTTGCTGGGTCAGAGTACGTTTACCCAGGAGCCAACCACACTCGCTTCGAACACAGCATAGGCGTAATGTTTCTTGCCAACCAAGTTCTACAAAACCCAAACATCTCACGTATCGTAAGCGACGAAGAAGTGGAGGTCTGCCGCATCTCTGCTTTGCTCCACGACGTGGGGCACGGTCCGTTTTCGCATGTTTTTGAGCACCTACTCATAAAAAACCTAGAAAAAACCCATGAAGACATAACCTCATGGATTATTGAGAAAAGCGAAGTCAGCGACAAACTTTCCAAAAACGGATTTAACCCTAAAGAAGTCGCCGCCCTTGCCGTTGGCAAACTGCACAAAAAAGACCGAGCGTTTCTTGACCAAATCATCAGCAGTGGCGTAGACGTGGATAAACAGGACTTTATTGTCCGCGACACCTATCACACAGGCGCCGAGTACGGTTTCATCGATGTATACCGCCTCATCCACGCGCTGGATATTTTGGGTGAGAATTTGGCGGTGGAGCTGGGGGCGTTGTCGGCGTTGGAGGCGTTTTTTATCGCCCGTATCGAATCATTCAAGAGCATCTATTTCCACCGTGTCGGGCGGGCGGCGCAAATTATGCTGGCAACTGCCATGGACAAAGCCAACAAAGAACTAGGCTTAACTGCGTTTGAGACGCCAGAAGAGTATTTGGCGCTTGATGACTACACTGTTTGGTCAGCGCTAAAAAAATGCAAAGCTTCAAACACAATCATAAGTAACCTTGAGAACCGCCGCATGCTTAAATGCGCCTACGAACGAACATTTTACGATAAAGACACGATGATTTCCAGCTTGTTTGGGCGCGAATCCTACCGCCAGCAGATTCAAAGCGAAATCGCCAAAGAAGCCGCCGCCGAGTTGGAATCAGTCATCATTGACGTGCCAACCGTACCGTCTGTGCCCTATCACCACGCGGTGCTTATGGAATCAACGGAGATTCCTGTTTTCACCAAAAGCCAAGGTGAAAAAAAGCTTCAGCGCTTAAGCGAGAGCTCAAAAATCATTGAAACCCTTAAGGGCTTCATGAATATCCTGCGGGTTTACACAGACGAAGCAAACCGCGCCAAAGTGGAAAAAGCAACGGCAAAAATTTTGGGCAAAATTCCTTCAGCGGCAAAAATCTCTTTCTGATTTGCGATGCTGTTTCTTAAATACTAGGTCCGCTTAAAAAATAAACAGACAGCTTATGCAAGTGTGGAAGGGAAAGTACATGTCAAGTGAAAGCGGCGGAGAAAATAAAATCATCAGCGTCCGAATCAAAGGAAAAACTGAGCCGAAAAACGTGGAGTCTTTGCTTTATTCAGAAACAGACATCCACCGTTTCGTTTCCGAGTTTGTGTCTTCTTGGATCAGAGGTGACATTATAATCCGTTTCCCCACCGCTGCAGAACTTGCCAAAAAAACCCCCTTTAGCATCACTTTCCCCACGGACCCGTCGGTTGACGCAGAACTGAAAATAAAAGAGCACTACGTGGACCTTTTGTCGATAGTTGCTGGAATCAAACCAGCCTCGGAGAAGGAGAAAAAAGAGGCGGTTGACGAAGTTTTCAAGATGCTACTCATGTTCCGCAGCGCCAACCGCATAGAAGGCAAAATCATAACAAACGATCTGGAAAAAAGAATCCAAACCCTCGAAAAAGCCGTTGCCGAGCAAACAAAACTTGTGGAACAAATCACTGCCCACCTTTTTGCGCCCAAAAAAACCAGACAAAACAAGCGCCGTACAAAATAAAAGCAACCCCCTATAAGGGTAAGGTTTATTCGAGACAAGTGGCATTCTGCTTGATGCTTTATTGAAAACTGCGCTCCGGTAGTATAGTCCGGCCAAGTATGCTGGCCTTTCGAGTCAGCGACCCGGGTCCAAATCCCGGCCGGAGCACTAAATTTTACTCAGTAATCGAATGATACCAGTTAAGGATGTATTCGGGTAAATTCAAGCCGCGTGAAGGGACCCGTTCCGCCAGCTTCACGGGCAGGGGTCTTAATACGTAGGCGGCTCTTGTGTAGAATCGGCGGGGAATGCTTGGGCGCTGTTCTTCAGGGAGGATTATTTGGAGGTCAGCTTTTTTTGCAAGTGTGGAGTTTTTGCAAGCGGTGATTGCTAAGACGTTGCCGTTGTATTTTTTGAGTGCTTCGCACCATGAAAGGATGGGTTTGGATTCACCTGAGTAGGATATCTAAATTTCGATGTCGCCTGCCCGCGGGCGGGGAGTGGTGACGCCTCGAGCCAAGAAAACGCTGTCGCCAAGGAAACTTTTGATGTGGAAAAGTCTGATGCTTGTCATTTTGGCGATTTGGTCAGCGGTGCCTTTGCCGCCTAAAAACACGTTTGTACCTCGCTCAAGCATGTCAACGAGGTGAACGTATGTTTCGGATTCGACATTCGTGTCAATCAGGTTACCTATTATTTCAAATTCTTCTTCGCAGAGAGCATAAACAGCTTTGGCAGATAAGTCTCGGTATTGGGCTTCTATCATCATGTTCAAAAGTTCAAGAGTGCCTAATTCAAAGATGTCACCCATAATCCCAGTTTCACTGTAGTCTGAAGATGGCTTATATTTTCCCCGTCCCTCAATTTG
>JBJKPJ010000152.1:0-3288 GCA_046706605.1 Bathyarchaeia archaeon
GTTCATTTCTCGTATGAAATCGAACAGCGCAGAGAGCGCGATGCCTATGTTTAGGTCGTCGTCCATGGAGCCGCCGAAGCATGCCTCGAGCTTAGCGGTTAGGGTGGCAACTTTGCCCGTGGCAGTCGTGCCCTCAACCTCGTGGAGGCGACGCACAAAATTCCGCAGCCTCTCAATGGCGCTTTTGGCGGATTCCAAGCCTTCGAAGGTGAAGTTGAATTGCTGCCGATAATGCGTAGACATAAGCAGGTACCGAATTGCAATTGGGTCGTAGCCCTTTGCGAGCAGGTCTCGGAGTGTGTAAAAATTGCCAAAGCGCTTGCTCATTTTTCTGCCTTCAACTTGGAGGTGCTCATTGTGCATCCAGTAGTTGACGAATGTTTTGCCTGTTGCCGCTTCGGATTGGGCAATTTCGTTTTCATGATGGGGAAACATATTGTCTACGCCGCCGCAGTGAATGTCAAAAGTCTCGCCAAGGTACTTCATACTCATCGCCGAGCATTCAATATGCCAGCCTGGTCTGCCATTGCCAAGCTTAGTTTCCCAAAACACGTCACCGTCCTCAGGTGTCCATGCTTTCCAGAGCGCAAAATCCTGCGCTTCCTCCTTGGCGTATTCGTCTTGACTGACACGTGCGCCTGCTTTGAGCTCATCAACTTTGAGGTGGGAAAGCTTGCCGTAGTCTGGGAATTTGCAGACCGAGAAATAGATGGAGTCATCTTCGCCCTTGTAGGCTATGCCTTTTGCCAGCAGAGTTTTGATTAAAGCAACCATTTCAGGGATGTGTTCAGTTGCTTTGGGGTACACGTCTGCTAGCGCGATGTTTAGGGCAGTTATGTCTTCAAAGAATGCTTTCACATAAAAAGCGGTGTATTGCTGCAAAGGGATGCCTTGTTTTTGACTCCCTTTGATGGTTTTGTCGTCGATGTCTGTGAGGTTCATGATGTGGGTAACTTTAAAGCCACGCTGCACCAGCCAACGCTTAAGCAAATCCTCAAACAGAAAGGCACGGAAATTTCCGATGTGCGCATAATCGTAGACTGTGGGACCACAGGTGTACATTGCCACTTTTCCCTGCTGTAGCGGCAGGAACATTTCTTTTCTGCGGGTTAAGGTGTTAAAAAAATAAATCCTTGGAGGCGTCGTGGTCATAGTTTAGTCCGAACAAAATACAAGCCCGAAAATATTTTAGCATACATGTTGGGAAGATTCATTGAAAAAAGCCGCTACTAACTTTTAGGTTTTCCAGTCGGGTCCAGATTTTTTGCCCAGCGCTATCACTTGGATGTGCCCAATGATGAGAATTATCAACCAGATGCTTGAGTAAAAGAAGTAGTAAACAAACAACTCATGGAGTTTAACTTCGCGGAATCCAAGTTTACGTGCGAAGCCATAAAACATCGCGGCAGTTATACCAAATCCAGAAAGGGAAATTATTAGAATTTTCAGGACATTTGCGGTCGTTAACGAGAAGAGGAAAACGGGGAGAGCGATGTTAAATTTTACAGATACAAACAGGGAGAAAACCAAGAAGGAATTATACAGCCATATGCCTGGTATCACGGCGCTTAAGAAAAACACTGCCACAGAGGGATACAAAAAGAACATGCTCGGCAAGAAAACCTGCGGTTGTTTAATGAAACGTCTGCCAAGCTGTTTGTACCAGTCTTTTAGCCACAGTGCCTGACCAATTGCCCATCTTCGCCGTTGCGTGAACCATTTGTGCCAGTCTGAATGAACCACATTTTCTACTTCAATATCTCGCGTGTATGCAAAAGAACTGTTTTCTAGGAATGCGCGTGTGGCAAGGTCTATGTCTTCTGGTACGACGGTTCGGAATCCACTGACTTTCTCAAAGATTTCCCGTTTAATAGCAAAGGCTGCGCCGTTTACTGCAGGGCATTTGTGCAAGAAGTGGGATGAGAGCCATGAGCTGATGTTGAAGGTTAAGTATTCATAGTAGGTCATTTTTGATAGGAACGATTTGTCTTTGGTTACCCGTTTTTTTATGTCTAAAATGTCGGTGTGCTGCATTTCCATGATGATTTTTCGTAGGTAATCAGGGTCGTTAGCTACTGTTACATCAGAATCTAAGAAAAGCAGGATTCTGCCTGAAGAAAGTTTAACGGTGCTGTTTAGTGCGTTGGCTTTTCCGGTGCGCTGTTTGTTTATGATGAATTTAGTGTTTGAATATTTTTCCTGCTGTATTGTTTCAAGAAAGCTTTCAGTGGGTTCATCAACAGTGACGAAAATTTCTTTAGAGACATGTTGTGAGGTTAGCTCGTTTAGAATGTTTTCTATTTGGTTGGATTCTTTGTAAACGGGGATGAAGATGCTGATATCCACTGCTACTCCTCAATTGGCGACCATAGGCGAGAGCTAGTTTCCATTAGAGCTTTTAAATCATTCTATAATCAAGGGAACCAAAGCCTGCTTAGAGCAGTTGAAACTACACTTTTGCAGTAACAATAAGCCTCATAATACCTTAAAAACAACATTAAAACCAGTTCTGTGATATTTTACTCAATTTTTTTAACGATATAAAACGTGAACAGCTATTAACCCGTCTGCCTGTTTTTAGTTGTTTTTACAGGTAAATTATTATGTGCCACCCCAAATTATATCAGCGTTATGTCCCGTGTTAAAGCCATAAGCCTCCTCTCAGGCGGCTTAGACAGCATTCTAGCAACTGAACTGGTTCGCCGCCAAGGCATCGAAGTGGTAGCCTTCAACATTAAAACGCCCTTTGGGGTCCCCAAAAAAGACGGAACAAGCGAAGCAACCCAAGCTGCCAAACAACTAAACGTGCCCCTAAAAGTCGTCGCAGTCGACTCTGAATACGTGCAAATGCTTCGAAAACCCAAACACGGCTATGGCAAAAACCTAAACCCCTGCGTGGACTGCAAAATCTTTATCTTTAAAAAAGCCAAAAAATACGCCAAAGAAATCGGCGCAGACTTCATCTTCACTGGCGAAGTTTTAGGCGAAAGACCTATGTCCCAGCATTACCCAGCCCTAAAAATCATTGAAAACGAAGCGGGTTTGAAAGGCAAACTTTTGCGTCCCCTGTCTGCCAAATTGCTGCCTGAAACCGAAGCTGAAAAGAAAGGCTTGATTGACAGAAACAAACTTTTGGATATTCAGGGCAGATCAAGAAAACCCCAATTCGCACTTGCCAAAGAATATGGAATTACCAGCTACCCCTCTCCTGCGGGCGGATGCCTGCTGACCTGCGAAGAATATGCTACAAAACTCCAGGATCTTTTTGACCAAAACAAGTGTTTGTCG
>JBJKPJ010000153.1:0-5364 GCA_046706605.1 Bathyarchaeia archaeon
TCCTTCGTGTGTACAGAACGGAATTATTGTCTTGCCTGAGAAGTCATAAGCTTCAAGGAAAATGACCACCGCCATCGGCATTGTTCCCCACCATATAGGGTACCCCAAAAAAACAACATCATACGAAGCCATACCAGAGACACTATTAGTAAGCTCAGGCCTTACATCACTGTTTAATTCATTTTTTGCGACAGCCGTTGTTTCACTATAGTCTTCAGGATAAGAGTTTACTGTATCGATGTGAAATAGATCACCCTCTGTTTTTTCCTGAATAAACTTGGCTATAACTTCAGTGTTTCCAATCGACAAATCAACTATTTTTCCACTGAGGCAATTATTCCCTCTCCTTGAAAAATAGGCAATCAGATATTTTGTTTTCATAGGTATTCACCTACTTCTTATTGAGGCATCGGAGACAATCCCTGCCCACCCTTAGAGCTGGTCCCTAAATTTGCACCAATATCATGGGCTTTCAGTAACGCCTCAGGAGCCCGTTTACCTTGTACTTTAATTTTTGCAAAGCCATCTTCCAATTCTTTGATGTCTTCAGCAGTAAGCTTAACATTTAGCGCACCAAGGTTCTCCTCGAGATGGCTGAGTTTTGTCGTCCCAGGAATAGGGACAACCCATGGCTTTCTCGAAAGCAACCAAGCGAGATCAATTTGTCCAGGGGTTGCATTCTTAAGCTTAGCGATGCGCCCAAGCAGTTCAACAACTGATCTGTTAGCAAGCAGTGCTTCAGGAGTAAACCTAGGAAATGCCGCAGATGCTCTCAAGTCTGCCACAGGATCAAATTTTGTAGATGCTGCCACTTTACCCGTCAGATATCCCACTCCAAGCGGACTCCATGGCACAAAGCCTATTCCAAGTTCTTCACAAGTCGGCAGTACTTCATGCTCAGGATCGCGTGTCCAAAAGGAGTACTCATTTTGGACTGCAGTAACTGGTTGAACAGCGTGAGCACGACGGATGGTTGCACCACCTGCTTCAGATAAACCAAAATGCCGCACTTTTCCTTCTTTTATCAAATCCTTTACCGCAGCAGCGACATCCTCAATGGGTACATTTGGATCAACCCGATGCTGATAAAGCAGGTCAATGTAATCGGTCTTGAGCCGTTTAAGGCATCTGTCAACGACACCTCTAATGTAGTCAGGTTTACTATTCAGCCCCCGCCTTTATTTTGTGATAGGATCTACTTCAAAACCAAACTTTGTAGCAATGACTACCTTATCACGAAATGGCGCAAGCGCTTCACCAACAATCTCTTCAGTTAAAAATGGTCCATAGACCTCTGCAGTATCAAAGAACGTGACACCCCTCTCAATTGCAGCGTGAATAACCTTGATTGCATCCTGCTTATTTGTTGCTGGCCCATATGCCCAAGCAAAGTTCATGCAACCAAGCCCAATTGCAGAAACTTCAAGTCCACTTTTTCCCAATGTTCTTTTTTCCATTTATTTTACCTCCAAATTTGATCTCCATTATTTAGTTAGAATAACCTGCTCTAGATCCTGTTTGGTAATCATCTCGTCCTCTCATAATTTGCTCACTTTGATCAATGATTTGATGGCTCGCCGTTCATCCATGGCTGCATACGCTTCTTGTATATGATCCAAATCTGTTTTTAGATCAAACACTTTACCTGGGTTGATCCTACCTTCAAGTACTGTGTCTAGCAGTTTTTGCATATACGCACGAACAGGTGCTGGACCACCACGCATACCTACATTTTTAAAAAAGGTGCCCATAGCATCTATCTTTACCTCATGTGGCACACCAACTCGACCAACAACTGCTCCTGGACGAGCAATAGCAAAGCAGGTATCATAGGCTTCTTTGGTGCCAACACATTCCAGTACTGCATCAGCTCCAACACCATTGGTGATTTTCATTACTTCTTCAACAGCTTTGTCACCACGTTCAGAAATAAAATCTGTTGCGCCCCATTCACGCGCAAGCGCTTGACGTGATTTGTGAGTGCTTCCTAGAACTATGATTCTTCTAGCTCCTAGTAATTTGGAAGACAATACACCTGAGAGACCTACAGCACCATCCCCAACGATGGCTACAGTGTCGCCTTCTTTTACTTGTGCACTAACAGCCCCGTGATAACCTGTGCCCATTACATCACTTAGCGCCAGCAGTGAAGCTAGTGTTTCATCAGAAAAGTTTGAACCACGCACAACTACGAGAGTGCCGTCAGCTTGTGGCACCCGAACAAACTCCGCTTGACCACCATCCCCCTCAGATCCCTGCCCGAAGAAGCCTCCATGCGAACATGCCGTATGAAAACCTGTCCGGCAGTGAGGACAGGTGCCATCACTAAAAGCGAAGGGTGCAATCACGAAATCACCTTTCTTGATGTCTTTTACGTCGGAGCCCACGTCATCAACAACACCTATAAACTCGTGGCCAATTGGGCCTTCTTTGTGCTCCGTGAGACCTCGGTAATACCATAGGTCTGAACCGCATACACAGGCGAGAACTACCCGCACAACTGCATCTGTTGTTTCTTTGATGGTTGGTTTTGGTCTTTCCTCGACCGCAATTGTGCCTTTTCCTTTAAAGATCGCTGCTTTCATTTTTGTTCCTCCATTGCATCATATTCTTGTTGGCTTAGTTCTTCAAACCACTTTGTCGCTCCTGCTTGTAGGTTCGTAGTGATTCCAAGATGCACAAACCAACTGTTTTTTGTGGCTCCATGCCAATGTTTGACATTTGGGGGAATCTTTACAACATCCCCTGGGTGCAGGAGTCGCGCAGGTTTATTTTCTTCCTGGAAATATCCCTTTCCTCCAGTTATCAGTAAAATTTGCCCTCCTGGATGGGAATGCCAATAATTTCTTGCACCTGGTTCAAAAGTCACATTGTATACTTGGCAATTATATTCCTTGTCAGTGACCAGCATTTCGACCCATGCTTTTCCCGTGAAAAGCCTAGCATCTGCTTTGTTTCCTTTTGGGAAAATCACACTTTCATGCAGGTTATTGTTTTCCATTTTTTGTTTCCTCCGTTGGACAATATTAAAATACAACATTATATTAATTTAATATATAGTAAGAAAAAATTACTTAAATACTTAATGTGAGGACAAAGTAACAAGGTGAGAAGATGGTTACTGAAACTAAGCAAGTACCAAAGCTAACAATGGATGCATACATGGAATTATCAAAGAAATGGGCAATATTCCTGCTAAAAGATATGTTCTTGGGCTGTAGAAGGTTTGGTGACTTCTTAGAGGTTCATCCTGAATTGAGTAACAGGGTTTTGTCAGATCAATTGAAAGGATTAGAAAAACATGGCTTCATTGAAAAAAAGCTAATTTCTATGAGCCCTATTCGTGCTGAATATGAATTAACAGAACTTGGAAGAGGTTTAAATAAAATGCTCTACGAAAAAGTGATGTTTGCAATCAAGTACGGATTAATCGAAAGAAACGATCCTTATTTTAAAGGCAAAAATATTGAAAAAGCATTCGGAATTTAAAGTAGTTAAGCAAAGAAACAGACCTCGATTTATAAGAGACCTCTAACTCATTAGTCATTTTATATCCTAAAATGCCTTTTTGTCATTCCTCAAAAATCGTGCATTTCAGAATCATTATGGAAAAACAATCCAAATTAAAGCCCCCTATTCCAGAAATAGAGGCGGTTAGGGTTTTTGGCGCCCAGGCCGGGATTTGGACCCGGGTCCTGCGGGCGACAGCCGCATATACTAGACCGAACTATACTACCTGGGCAACTAAGCGCCGCAACACATACACATTATTTTAGCTAATTAACCTTTCTCGGATTTGACGCGATAAGGCTTTACAACTAGGTGTTTTTTGCATCTTGCAGCCTTGATTTAGGGAACAGCGTAATGCCCTCAAAAAAGGTTGGCATCACGGTAGATTTTTGGTTGGTTAGGCGACATTTTTAAAACTGTATAGAAATTATTTTACTAAGTTGCTAAGGTTGGTGAAAAAGTCAGCATGAACACTTCCGCCACGTCGGTTTTGCAGAAATACTGGCTTACGTTAGCCCTGTTGCTGCTGGTGCTTGTGTCTTTTGTTTCCAGCTACGTGGCCGTTTTCACTGCGTTGATCTACACTTTTTTGGTTCCAGGCCTTATTGGTCGCCGGTTTTTCCGTTTAAAAACCCACGAAATCTGGGCATTTGTGCCTATATTCAGTGTTTTAGTCTCAGTGCAACTAGTTTACTACCTGTCGCTGGCCGTGGGCTACTCAAAAGAGACCATTCTGCTAAGCTTTTTGGCGTTGACGGCTGTGTATGGTTTGGTGGTTTACAGAAAAGGCGAACCCATAAAACCAGCCATGTTTGCTAAACTGCGGCAGATAAAGAAAACCAACCTTGTCTTGTTTGCAGTGATTTTTCTGGTGTCGCTTGCTGTCCTTGGCGTTAGCGTCTGGCGAAGCAACCAATACGGCTATATCGTCACGGGTTCCAACTGGCAGGATACGCCCTTCCATTTTGAAATCATCGAAAGCATAAACCAAGGCAACTTCCCTCCACAAACCCCTAATTATCTTGGCATCCCGCTCAGCTACCACTACTTTGTTGACTTCCACACCGCCATCATTGAAAATATGTGGGGTTACCTGCCCACGCTTCTGCCTGTCCTTAATGCAGTTTTCATTTTGGTGTTTGGGTTAGCAGTTTACGCGTTGGCTCGACCCTATGGGCGGCGCGTTGCCGTTGTTTCCACGGTCATTGGCGTTTTCGGTTGGGGCTTGAGCTATTTTGGCTTATTCTCTGCGTTGCTAAACGGTACGTTTAGTCCCTACCAGAACTACATCTACCAGTTTGGACAAACTTTTGGGTTACCTTCCATGTTTGACAACTTGCTACAGCAGCGTCCGCTTTTGATGGGGTTACCTGTGTTTGCTTTGGTTTTGGCACTACTACGAGATATGAATGATAAGAACCGCTTGGTTCTTGCAGGCGTCTTGACGGGTCTGGTTTACGAGTTCCATAACGTGGCGTTCTTCTGCTGCTACCTCGTCTTTATGGCGTGTTTGCTGCTGAACCTGCGGCACCTAAAACTGAGCTACCTATACTTTGCCATTCCAACAGTGTTTGCTTTGCCCTTTATTCTCTTCAGCGGTGCCTCATTTTCAGCCAGCATAAACTTTGATTTTCTGGCGACCTACGTCAAAAACCCATTAATCTACTACCCGCTAAACCTTGGCGTGCCTTTAGCTTTGGCAGTGCTTTCTTTTTTCAAACGTGGACACGCATACATCAAATTAACGCTTCTTGTCATGCTACTGATTCCCAATGTGATTTTGTTGACACCTTGGAGCTGGGACATGTACAAGTTCTTCATGTTTGCATGGGTGCCAATTGCCCTGCTTAGCGG